>WTGT01000058.1 GCA_011523445.1 Paracoccaceae bacterium | reverse complement strand
TACGAAGAAGTTTAACCAAGTCATTTTTTGTAAGTACTTCATTATCCATTCATTTTTCCTTGCGATTATGTAAAGTGTAGATGCATTCTAACAGATGGATGCAAATTGAAAAAGACATTTGATGATTTGGGAAACAATAAATCACATCAAAACGAAATGGTTTTACCATCTCAGAAGGAATGAACCCCAACAAAGTCCTCCACCAATAGCATGAGATAGAATTAAGTCCCCTTTCTTGAATTTGCCTTCCTCGTTGGCAACTGACAAGGAAATGGGAATTGAGGCAGCTGAAGTATTGCCATGGTTTTGCAAGGTAACAACAACTTTTTCAATTGGTATTTTCAGTTTTTGGGTAGTTGATTGAATGATTCTTACATTTGCCTGATGGGGCACTGCCCAATCTACCTCTGCACTGGTGACATTGGCCTTTTCCATAACACGTTCAGTGGAATTCACCAGTTTTGAAACTGCATGGCGAAAAACTTCCTTACCCTTCATTCGTAAATGGCCTGATGTCTTGGTGGTGGATACGCCACCATCAACATAAAGAATATCCTTGAAACTCCCGTCGGAATGCAAATCCGTCGCCAATATTCCCCTGTCAGAACCACCATTGGTCGTTTTGGCTCCTTCAAGGACAACGGCACCGGCACCATCCCCAAACAAAATACAGGTTGTCCGGTCATTTTTATCCAAAATGCGTGAAAAGGTTTCCGAACCGATCACCAGGGCCTTGGTTGCCTCACCGGATTTAATCAGGGCATTGGCATTGGCCAGGGCAAAAACAAAACCGGCGCAGACTGCCTGTAAATCAAAGGCATATCCTCTTGTAATACCCAGACCATTTTGAATCTGTGTGGCTGTAGATGGAAAGGTATGATCAGAAGTAGAGGTGGCCAAAATGATCAGATCAATGTCCTCGGGCTTGCAACCACTGTTTTTTAAGGCCTTGCGAGCTGCCTTTATCCCCATCGTGGAAGTCGTTTCTTCGGTGGGGGCGTAGTGTCTTCTCTTGATGCCTGTTCGGGCGGTTATCCACTCATCGGAGGTATCTATATACTCCTCAAAATAGCTGTTTGGTACTATATTTTCCGGGAGGTAATGTCCCGTACCGGTTACAACAGACCTGATGGTATCCATTAAATTTCAAAATTCTAATTATGTTCAAACATTCTGAATATATCAAAAAGATTTCGACCTTGCCAATTTAACACCAAGATCAATTGCTGCCTCAATACCAACAGCATCTGAACCCCCATGGGATTTGATGACAATGCCATTCAAACCAAGAAATACTCCCCCATTTGCCCTTCTTGGATCAATTCTCTTGAAAAATCTTCTGAGCGAGGTGTAGGCAAAAAAGCCGCCAATACGGGAAAAGAGAGTGTGGGCAAAGGCCTGTCGGAGTTGATTCCTTATAACCCGTGCAGCACCCTCGGAGCTTTTGATGGCAGTGTTTCCGGTAAAACCATCGGTTACAATGACATCAACCTTGTTCGAGAAAATTTCTGTACCTTCGACAAATCCTACGAACTCATATCCATTCGGCTCCTCATGTTCGGCAATGAGGTCATAGGCAGCTTTTATTTCCGACCGTCCCTTGTGGGATTCTTTTCCCACATTCAACAGCCCGATACGGGGTTTATTCAACTGTAAACCATTTTGGGCAAATTTAGAACCCATGATACTATAACAGAGTAGATCCTTTTCATCGGCCTTGATATCGGCACCTGCATCCAGCAATACATTAAAACCACTGGCATTGGGCGAGGGGCATAGACAGGCAATGGCGGGTCGGGTAACACCGGGGGCCTTTTTCAGATTGAGCATGGCAGTTGCCATCAGTGCACCCGTATTTCCACAGGATATCGCCACATTGGCAAGACCGGTCTTGAGGGTTTCGATGGTTGACCACATCGAGGAATCCTTACCATTTCGAAGGGCGGAACTCGGCTTGGTATCCATGGAGATTACCTTGGTGGTGGGTTTTATTTCACATCTGTCAGTGAGGGATTTGTACTTTTTTATCCGCTTCTTCAATTCGTCTTTGTTCCCATGAACGACGAAGGTTACATCCGGATCCTTTTTAGCCACTCTTGCCATACCGGCAACAACGGGAATGGGACCCTGATCTCCTCCCATTGCATCAATAGCAATAACAGTAATTTTCTACCCTATAAATTTACTTTTGCCAGAAGTAATATAAGAGGTTGGAGTTATAAATCTTCATCCTCAAATTCTGGTTCCACAATTTCCATTACAGATTTACCATTATAATAACCACAAGCAGGGCACATGTGATAGGGAAGTTTCAATTCCCCACAATTATCACACTCAACCCATATTCCCGCTTTTAAGGCATCATGGGACCGTCGCTTGTTTCTTCGTGCACGACTAACTTTGTTTTGTTGAACAGCCATAACTATTACCTGAAAATACCATAAACATTGGTCCCAAGAACCAAATCAATAACCAAATTGTAGGGTTCACCTACAGATTTTGATGCTTCAAAAAAATAATTCAATAGCGAATAATTTCAAGTGACCTGAGGTTTACTTGATGTCATTTTACGAATTGCTTCTGACAAGGGCAGCAAAGGGGTTGTCCCGATTGTCATTTTCCCGCATATGACCATTGTCATCATTAATGGAAGAATCAAACTTTGAATCCGAACTAGTGGGGTAATCTGGCACTTCAAGAAAAAGGGATTCCTTGACGAGTTCATAAAGATCATAGGTTGGGGTAAGTAATTCAAGCGTTTCATCCTCGGGAATCGAGAAATCCTTCTGGGGTGATAGCAGATTGGAATCAGCGATAAATCTTCTTTCAACCCTGGTGTTCAATGACAGGGGGAAGGGATTTAGGGTCAGTCGGCATTCGAGAGTTACCCTTGATTTCAGGAAGGCGATCAAATGCCAGTCATTTTTGCCCGATGCTTTGATGTAGCCGTGAAATCTGAAATTATCAATTGAAATGATGCCCAGTTTCCTGACCAAATCCGCGCGGGAAGCCTGATTCAGATAAAAGCCAAACCAGTTTTTATTGTCCCGGTTCAATTCGGAGAAGATTATTTTCTTCCAGTAAGGGTATTTTTGTGAAGATTTCTTGGACACCAAATTTCGCAAAGTTTAACGGTTAATGAAATTCAATATATCTGTGATAAGTGATATATCAGGATAACTCAAGGTTTCACGATAAAATTGAATTCCACCCAATGCAATTAGACCAATATCTGGACAAAATAAAGATATGTTCGGTGGATTTGTACGGTAACATATGAGGGATAACAAATGTTGACCAAGTTTATCATCGCTTTTGACATGAGATTATCAAGCAGGTAAATCCTATTTAGTTTATAAATTGGAATTAGGTTTAGGGTTTTATTCCAAATTATGATCATAAAGCATAAATTGATACTTGGTAAATTTGAGTCAATTGACAAAGATTCATAACAATAAATTAAACTCAGGGACCCTCTACGATTGGAAAAACAATGGTACGAAACGTAATATTTATCTTGTTAGTATTCTTCCTTGCGTCATGTTCCGGGATTACAACTCGGCATGGATATATCCCCTCCGAAGCGGAATTGAGTACCCTTGAAGTTGGAGAAACAACAACCGAGGATGTTCTGAGTAACATAGGTAACCCGGCCTTTGTAAATGAGGAGTACGGAACGACTTGGGTCTACATCGAGACAAAACAATTCAATCGAGGTATTCGCAAAGCTGAAACTACGGAAAGGAATGTCGTGGTTTTGTCATTTGACGGAAATGATACCTTGGCCAACGTAGAGACTCTTGGCTTGGAAAACGGCAGAACCGTCAGATTTACCCAGAGAGTTACAAAGACCTATGAAGGTAGATTGTCGGTAATTCAGCAGATCCTCAGAAGTTTTGGAAACTTCGGGTCAGGTGCACTGATTGCTCCTGCAGAAAGACAGTTTGATAACTAAGATTCTTCAAGATCGAATTTTAAAACTGCTCTGTTGATGTAATATCTTAGCCGGTTGGTTTTGGACCATCCGGAAAAACATGGCCAAGGTATGAATCACTACTGCTGCAAATGACTTCCGTACGTTCGTTGACCCGTTGCCCAGTTTTGTCGCTGTTCAGAACCGATTTGACGATCTGGATATTGATGTGGTTTTTGGGCATTGAATTCCAAGTATCTCTAAATCACTAAAAAGAACGAGCGGAAAAGGTTATTTCCGCTCGTTGCAATTTTGAAAAGTTAGTCTTCCAGGGACTGACCGAACTCACTTCAATCCGCGTTTTCCTGGAAAAACCGAACCATCATCTCAAGTGGCCTACCGGATTAGTTGATCCACGAATTGACGATGTCCATGTTGTTTGCAACCCAATCTTCAGCAACATCCCTTGGATCTTCCTTATCACGGCCAATCTGCAGAATCCACTGGTTCACAGCGGCCGGATCAAGCTTGATCTGGTTCAGGAACTTGGCAACCGGAGGATTACGCTGCTCAAGGGACTTTGAATAGGCAACATAAATCATTGCGTCACTGCTGACGCATGAAAAATGGGAGACCTCAAGCCAATCCTCGTTGTCTAGGTCGTGGTCTTCGCAGCCCGGTGTCCTTTCAGGCTCTTGAATCGCAGTGATGTCGTAGGCCGCATGTACCCATTCCGGTGTCCAATAATAAAACAGAATCGGTTGCTCTCGGGTGATTGCAGTTTTCAACTGCGCCTTGAACGTGGCATCCGGGATGATTTCTGGTTCCCAGAGTTCGTCGAGACCGTAACTTTTGAATTTGACCTGCCACATTCTCGTGGACTTCCAGCCAGCATCACCTGCCCAGTATTCGCCTTTGCCGTTGCCGTCTTTGTCAAACATGGCCGCGACTTCGGGTTTTCTGAGGTCATCGACTGTACTGACTTCGCCCGCCATGTAGGTTGGCACATACATATGCTGTGTGCCGAGATAGGGTTCATTGTGCCCGACAGTATTGGCTTGAACAACATACTTGTCCCAGATCCCCTGTCTATTCGGCATCCACAGATCAGTGTAAACGTCAGCGGAACCATCTCCCTTGTCCATTCCTGCGGCAACAACCGACCCATCTGAAAGTCCCTCAACAATTATAGCTTCGGAGTTGAGAGGGCCATCGATGACCGCCTTGATTACATGCGCGATGGCCTCAGCCCCCGTCCAAGTCAGATCCGAAATGGTAACCGTGGAGGTGTCCGCAGTCATCGAGCCAGACATACCCAGCGAAATCGCTGCACTGGCCAATAAGGTTTTAATTAGCTTCATGCTTTTTCCTTTCATATGGTGCATTGAAATGCACCGGATTAAAATTAACGGCGACCCAAGTTCGCCTTCTGTACCACCCTGTCGATCATCATCGCCAACAGGGCAATTCCTACTCCGGCCAACACACCGCGGCCGGTTTCCGTGTTTTCAAGAGCTTCCGTTACTATATATCCCATGCCGCCCGCCCCGATCAATGCTGCGATGACTACCATGGACAGGCTCATCATGACCACCTGATTGATACCTGCCATGATAGACGGCAGGGCAAGCGGTAGCTCCACTTTGGTCAATAGCTGACGTGGATTGGCACCGAAAGCCAGAGCGGCTTCTTTTGTATCCTCTGACACTTGCCGAATTCCAAGTGCGGTCAAACGTACCATGGGAGGTGCTGCAAAAATCACCGTCGCAAGGATTCCGGGAGGCTTTCCAATCGAAAAGAATGCGATCGCGGGCAGCAGATACACAAACGAAGGGATGGTCTGCATGACATCCAATATTGGAGTCACTATGAATTGGGCACGCTTCGACTTGCCGACCCAAATACCGGTAGGTAGCCCAATGACAACACAAATGATGGATGCCGCCACGACGAGCGACAGAGTGTCCATCGCTGTCTGCCAAAACCCGAATAGTGCCAAATATATCAGCGAAGCACCGACAAAGATTGTCGTACGGATTCCTGCCATTCTGTAGGCAACAAACAACAGAACCCCCATCGTTACAGGCCACGGTGTTCCAACAAACACCGATGTGATGGCTGTAAGCATAGTGCGGAGCAATCTTGTGATCTCATCGAACAAAAATGCGTAAAACACAGTTACGTAACCAATCCCGTCATCGATCTTCTGTGCAACCAACGTGTTAAGATTGACTGGAGGTGAGCCCTCACGGGGAGGAGTTCTCTGAACGATCCGCTCACCATTCTCATCCCGCGGAAAAGAGATTTGGTCTGGGCGTTCGATCCAGAAAAGCGTTGGAAATTCGCCAATCGTAAAACAGTCAAACCGAGCCTTGAATGAAACTTCTTCCCCTCTGTCTATTGCACGATCCTGCTTGATACAGGTTCGGGCATCAGGTGAAAACTGAGATGCTCTATAAATCATCGGCGGTACAATCAACACTGACACGATGGTGACGATCACAAGCCTTGTCATTGAGACTCCGCTGTTGACGGAATTGTTGATCCGCCAACGGTTGTATTGGATAACATAGAAGCGGTCCGCTAGCCAGGAGAATAGTAGCCGCCCCAAAATAAAGATCACGACAGCAGCGATAATGTGTGACTGTGACCATCCTTCGTATCGTTCGACCAAATACGCCCGATCGACATTATCCACAGCAGCTTGGGCGAACTTGAAATGCAGGGCTACGTTTATGGCTGCGACTAAATCAATCACAAATCCAATAGTAAAAAGTAACCAGCTTCCGCGCAGAGCCGCCCAAATGAAACTTCCCACTAAGGCAACCGGGTTCAGATGGGTCCGGCTAAGCGTTGCCTTTTGAATCTTAAGAAATACATTTGCATAGTAGGCACCGTTAGGCCCGGCAAACTCCAGGAATGGTTTTCGGATGTCGTCATCTGATGACATTGCTCAGGTCTCCCCCTGAATTCCACGTAGTAACGCGTCTTTAGTCACGACACCAACCGGCATGGAGTCGTCCATAATGATTACTGGGTTTTCTTGGTTAACCGCGAGGCCGATCAATTTATCAAGGTCGTCCTCAGGATGAGCCCGCGGGCATTCTTCGATTGCTGGTAGCTTGCTGCCCGTGGATTCAAATTCTTCAATGTGAATCATAACCGTATGGGCATAAACAAGCCTGAGTTTTGAAATGCCGGCAACGAAATCGGCGACATAATCGTCCGCGGGTTTAGTAACGATCTCCTCCGGTGTTCCGGTTTGCACGATCTCTCCGTCTTTCATGATCGCAATGCGTGATCCCATGCGGATTGCTTCGTCGAGATCATGTGTGATGAAGAGTGTGGTTTTCTTCATGGATGCCGAGAGTTCTAGGAATTCATCCTGAAGTCCGCGCCGGATCAACGGGTCCAGGGCTGAGAACGGTTCGTCCATTAAGAGTATGTCAGGATCGGCCGCCAAGGCTCTGGCAAGTCCGACTCTTTGCTGCATACCGCCGGATAATTCTGAGGGATATCGATCTCCGTAGCCTTTGAGACTGACCAGTTCAATGACTTTATCAGCGACATTGTTTCGGGTGAATATGTCAACATTCCTTAATTCAAGTGCGAACGCGATGTTGTCACGTACAGTTCTGTGAGGTAGTAACGCCATGTTTTGGAACACCATCCCGATTGATTCCGCACGCATTGCCAATAGCTCCTCTGGCTTCAGCATACCTACATTCACTCCATTAACCAGAATTTCGCCAGCAGTAGGTTCAATCAAGCGGTTAATGTGGCGTACGAGAGTGGACTTTCCTGATCCCGACAGCCCCATGATACAGAATATCTCTCCAGCACCGGCACTGATCGAAACATCCCTTACCCCGACGACGGCATCAAATCTCTCCAGCACCTCATCTTTGGAAAGGTTGTCTTGGCGCACTGCTTCAAGAGCTTCGTCCGCCCGGTCGCCAAAGATTTTCCATACATTGCGTGTTTCGACAACATTGGCGCTGCTGCTATCTGTCATGTTCCGGGCTTTCTCCTTTGCTTGTCCTTACCTTCATGATTTTCAAAAGAATGTCAAGTTATCGGACAACAAACTAAATTATCTTCCTTATGTAATTGGATGTGGATAACCCTTGGAATGGGATTCTTCAATCAAGAAATAGAACTACATTTTGCCACGCACAAGAACCCCGTCTTGAAGGCCTGAAAATGGGAGTTCATTTTATGGAAGAGGGTTAAATATCTTAAGTCAAGATCAGGTGCACTGCTTGCTCCGACAGAAAGACAGTTTGAAAACTAGGATTCTTCAGGATTGAATTTTAAAGCTGCTCCGTTGATGCAATATCGCAACCCGGTTGGTTTTGGGCCATCAGGAAACACATGTCCAAGGTGTGCATCACACATGTTGCAAATGACTTCCGTTCGTTTACGGAATAGGGAAAAATCGCTTTTTTCTCCAATGTTTTCTGCGACTTTTGGTTGATAGAATGATGGCCAGCCGGTACCCGAATCAAATTTGTGGTTGGAATCAAACAGTTCAGTACCACAGCAAATACAGCTAAATATACCATTCATCTTGGGGAAATTGTCATTTGTAAATGGCCTTTCAGTACCACCCTTCCGTGTAACCCTGAATGATAGATCGGAAAGCTGTTCACGCCACTCCAAATCGGTCTTGATAATTTTATCCGTCATTGTTCACTCCTTAGTCCTACCCACCCGTATGGCTCATAAACCTTGAAACCTGACCATCGATCTTCTGACGGGAATAATCAAAATCATGCCCTTTTGGTTTTCTTGAGATGGCCTCTCTGATTCCCTCAATGACCTTGGAATCGTCATCTGGATATTTTCTCATCAAGGTTTTCAAATCTGCATTGTCCTCTTGTCCCAAACACATAAACAGTTCACCCGTACAGGTTAGCCTGACACGATTGCAACTTTCACAAAAATTATGGCTGAGGGGTGTAATGAAACCAATCTTTTGACCGGTTTCTCTGACTTGTACATAACGTGCGGGTCCTCCAGTTCTTTCGGCAAGGTCCTGCAAGGTAAATCGGGTACTCAATTGACTTCTTAGATCTTGCAGGGACCAATATTGCCCAAGTCTGTTTTCATTGCCAATATCTCCCATTGGCATAACTTCAATGAAAGTCAAATCGAATCCATTGACATGACACCAGTCGCAAAGGGCAAACAATTCAATCTCGTTAAATCCCTTGAGAGCCACCGTATTGATTTTTACCTTTAATCCAGTTTCTTGGGCTTCTTTGATTCCCTCCATTACCTGTTCGAGTTTCCCCCATCTGGTAATTTGTTTGAACTTTTTCGGGCTCAAGGTATCAAGGGAAACATTAATTCTCCTTATCCCGGCAGCATAGAGGTCTTTTGCTTTTTTGGCCAATTGGGAGCCATTGGTGGTAATGGTTAGTTCATCAAGTGAATTGTCTTCCAAGTGTCTGGACATTCCCTCGATAAATTGCAGTATACCTCTTCGTACCAATGGTTCGCCACCGGTCAGCCTAATCTTTCTTACACCCAAATTGATAAAAATGGTGCAGATACGGTCTAGTTCCTCTAGCGAAAGCAAATCCTTTTTGGGAAGGAAGACCATATGTTCTGACATGCAGTAAACACAACGAAAGTCGCACCTGTCGGTAACTGAAACCCGCAAATAGGTAATTTTCCTCTGAAAGGGATCAATCAGTTCTGCCTTATCCATAATTGAAGGATAATTCGTGAGGTTCTGGGAGTTTATTGTCTGATAGGAAATTTCAAGCCACCTTTTGTGCAGATTCCCGAGAAAATAAGAGTTTAATTTTCCTTACAAGAGGAAAACTACAGTTAAACTAGGTATTTTTGAATTGGAAATTCAAGTGAGCGGGTTCTGTAAATAGTTAATTATGAAACTAGAAGTTGAATATTGTTCATATTGTATTACAATAGAAAATCAAGGTATCCATAAATCAAATTGAAAAGCAAAAGGGTTTCAATGTTAACTTTTCCAGAAGAAATAATGCTGATGTTATTGGAAGATGAAGATGGGAAAATCCTCCATGTTCCAGAACTTACCTTGCGATGTGTCCTATCGGGTGCCGTTCTAATGGAGCTCGCCCTCAAAAACAAGATTGATACTGATTTAAGTCAACTGGTTGTAATTGATTCCAGTCCAACCGGTGATGAAATGCTTGATCCTACCTTGCAAATGATTGTTGAATCAGACGAAGTCAACAATGGCAAGTTCTGGGTTGAGAAATGTGCATTGAATGCTGACGAAATCAAAAAAATGGCTTTGGATCGGTTGATCGAAAAGAAAATTCTTGAAAAGGTCGATGACAGGTTTTTGTGGGTTTTCAGAACCAGGAGATATCCGGTTGTTGACGGAAAGGCCGAACAGGAAGTAAAACTCAGAATCCTTGACTTGTTATTTAGTGACAAATTGCCCAACCCAAGGGATATTGTAATCATCAGCCTGGTTGAAGCCAGCGGGATTTTCAAGCATCTATTATCTGAAAGCGAGCACAAGCGTTCACTTGAACGAATCAAGCAGATCAGAAACATGGACTTGCTGGGCAGGGCGGTAACTAACTCGGTGAGGGATATTGAAGCCTCTCTGGCATTGGCCTTACATCCACCTTTCTGAGTATTCGCTTTCAGTAATTGTTCCCATGTTCATAATTGGTTGAACCAGTATGTCTTTAGTGAAATTTGATGGAGTTGGATTTTCCCATCAGGATAAGTTGGTCGTTCATGATGTTTCGTTTACTGTAGAGCCAGGAATCTTTCTGACAATTGTTGGACCGAATGGCTCTGGCAAGACAACAATTCTGAAATTGATAATTGGTGCATACAACCCTACCAAGGGAGCGATTGTCAGGGATACCGATTTGCGGATCGGTTATGTTCCACAAAAATTGAATGTCAACGACACCATTCCCATTGACGTAAACTGTTTTTTGAATCTGGGCCGCAAATTCCCTAGCAAGAAAATACGAAGTATTGCCGAGGAAACAGGAATTGCCCACCTTATGAAAGTTCCACTCTTGAGTTTGTCGGGTGGACAAACTCAAAGGGTTTTGTATGCAAGGGCGCTTCTTGCAGAACCAAACCTATTAATAATGGATGAAGCAACTCAGGGAATGGATGCAGAGGGTGAAGAGAGATTTTACCGACTAGTCAATGATTATCGAGCCAGAACAAATTGTGCCGTTATTTTGGTTAGCCATGAAATGCATGTGGTTTCTTCATTTTCCAACTGGGTAATTTGCCTGAATGGGCATATCTGTTGTCAGGGCGAGCCAAGTTTGATTTTTGAAGATGAGAAATTTGTGGAACTGTTTGGCAGATTTCCCCAAAACGAATTGGCCTATTATCCACACAAACACGACCATTCACATGATGTTGTGTAATATTTCGTTGAACAATTCAATCAGTATTTTTGTTTCGGTAAATAATTCTGACAATTCTATTGCCGTCAAGTTGTTTCAGCGAATCAAACTCAGCAATCCAAAACAATTGCTAAAATATCAATATGTTTGTACCAAATTATAGTTGGTGATATTAATTTGGCCAAGTGTACTTATCCGAATTGAAACCAATAATATTATTCCACCGTTACTGACTTGGCCAAATGCCTTGGGTTATCAACATCCAATCCTTTGATTACTCCAGAATGATAGGCAAGTAATTGAAGTGGGATGGTGTAAATTATTGGTGCAAACAAGGGATGAACTTTGGGTAGGGTCAACGAAAAATCGACATCCTCACCTACATCATCAATGCCCTCAGCATCGGAAAGAAGAATAATCGGGCCGTTGCGAGATTGGATTTCCTCCATGTTTGATTTGGTTTTATCAAACAAATAATCACTTGGTGCAAGAACTATGGTCGGAAAGGTTCGTTCAATCAAGGAAATAGGCCCATGTTTCAACTCACCGGCTGCCATTCCCTCGGCATGAATATAACTTATTTCCTTGAGCTTCAATGCCCCTTCGAGGGCAGTTGGAAACATCAATCCCCTTCCGATAAACAAGGCGTTCGGACATTCGGTTAGAAATTGGGCAATTTTCCGAATATCTTCACTTAAATCCAGAATAATGTTGATGTACCCTGGAAGGTTAAGCAGGGCTGCCCTGTATTGCTCGTATTCTTCTCGGGACAAGGTTTTTCTAATCTTACCAAACTCCAATGCCAAACCTACCAAAACCACCAATTGGCAAGTAAAGGCCTTGGTCGAGGCTACACTTATTTCGAGGTCGGCATGGATGGGTAGTGAATAGGCCCCTTCCTTGGCCATGGTACTTGCCAGATTGTTCAATATGGATAAATTGTGCCCGTTGTTTTTGATCACATATCTCAAGGCAGAAAGAGTATCTGCAGTTTCACCCGATTGACTGACGAAGATTGATAAATCATTAGGTTTGATTATCGGATCCCGATATTTGAATTCCGAGGCGATTTCGGTTCTTCCGGGTAGTTTGGCAAGATTTTCAAACCAGTATGAAGCAATCATGCAGGCGTATTCGGCAGTCCCGCACCCCAATAGGTTAACGCCCTCAATTTCATCAAAAGGCAGGTTACTAACTGAAGCCTCATCCAACCAATTTTCAGAAGTTACTTTCTGTATTGATTTGGTAAGGGCTTTCGGCTGTTCGTGAATCTCCTTCAGCATGTAGTGTTTGAATCCACCTTTTTGCAAATCTATGGCATTGATGGAAACGAAGGTTTTTGAACGATGGACTTCCTTATGTGATTTATCGAATATAGTTGTACCTTCTCGGGAGACGGTTGCAGTATCGCCATCTTCCAGATATGTTATTTCCTTCGTCAAGCCAGCCAGGGCCAAGGCATCTGAGGCTACATACATTGTAGTTCCGCTGTGACCAATTACCAGCGGGGAACCGCTTCGAGCCAAGAAAATCAAATCATCATTGTTTTCAAACAAAAAGCAGATGGCATACTGACCTTTGAGTAAGTCCACCGTCTGATGTACAGAATCGGTATATGAAAAACCCTGGTCAAGAAATTTTTGGCAAAGTAAGGGAATAACTTCCGTATCAGTCTCGGAGCGGAAAACATAACCCTCTTCAATGAGGTGCTTCTTGATTTCCTTGTAATTTTCTATGATTCCGTTGTGGACAACAGAGACATTATTTGAGCTTTGAGGATGGGCATTGATTGTGGTGGCCTTGCCATGGGTGGCCCACCGGGTATGGCCGATACCAATTTTTCCCCTAATCGGCTCCTTAACAAGTAAATCGGCAAGATTAACCAATCGACCAGCGGCTTTTTTTACGAATAGTTTTCCATTATGAATTGTGGTTATACCAGCGCTGTCATACCCCCTGTATTCCAATCTTCTCAACGATTCCAAAAGTATGGGGGATGCTTCATTCTTGCCCAGATAACCTATAATTCCGCACATAATAACTGCCTCTTCATCATTTTTTCCTGCTCTGACGGATTTTGGTAAACCCTTCTATGTTCTTTTGCTTTGATCGAGAAATGCCCAAAGCACCATCCGGTACATTTTTATTGATAACCGATCCAGCTGCTGTCATGGCATTGTTGCCCACCTTGATCGGGGATATTAATAATGTGTTTGACCCTATGAAAGAGTCATTGCCTATCATTGTTTTGTGTTTATGTATTCCATCATAATTACAAAATATGGTACCAGCTCCGATATTGGTGTTTTCACCGATTTCAGCATCTCCTATGTAGGTCAGGTGTGATGCTTTGGTGCCTGCTTTGATGTCTGCCATTTTAATTTCGACAAAATTACCAATGTGGCAATTTTCTCCAATGGTGGTTCCTTCCCTTACTCTTGTAAATGGACCAATCACCGAATTTTCACCGATGATGCATCCTTCCAAATAGGTAAATGCCCTTATCCTTGCTCCCGACTTTATTTTCACTCCAGTACCAATGAAGACATTGGGTTCAATAACAACATCATTGTGGATATCGGTATCCAGGCTGAAAAAAGTAGTCTCGGGGGACTGGAGCGAAACACCGTTTTCAAGCATTTCCCGACGCTTATTTTGTTGAAATACTTCTTCAGCTAAGGCGAGATCTTCCTGGGTATTGATACCGATTGTTTCCTCTTCAGCACAAATCGTAACTGTACAGCCCAGGTTTCCCCGCTTGGCCAGTTCGGCAATATCAGTCAAATAATATTCACCACTGGCATTCTTGGTATCAAGTTGTGCCACAAGATGTCTTAAAATCCCGGATTTGCCACAAACGATGCCACTATTGCAAAGAGTTATAGCTTCTTCACCAGGTTGCAAATCCTTGTGCTCGATAATACGGGCGATTGTCTCTTCATCATCCAATATCAATCGACCATAGTTTCCCGGATTTTGTGTCTGAAACCCAAGGAAGGAAATGGGTTTGCTTTTAGTTGTTTTAGCAATCAACCTAACCAGTGTTTCCTTCCTGACAAAGGGTGTGTCCCCATAAAGGACAACCACCATTCCATCAAAACCATTCAAGTGGTCCAAGGCACATTTGACGGCATGACCGGTACCGAGTTGCTGCTCCTGTACCACAATTTCCGGATCATAATCGAACCTGTCGAGAGATGTCAGGATTTGTTTCTTGTCATCCCCTGTTATCATCAAATGGCGGTCAGGTTGCAGTTTCTGACTTGTGTTGAGGGTATGGTAATAAAGCGGGAAGCCACCCAAATCATGAAGGATTTTGGGGCGGCTGGATTTCATCCTTGTCCCTTTTCCTGCAGCTAATATGACAATGGCAACTTCCAACTTGTAATCCTTTCAGACCATAAATAGTGTTGGTGATTTTGAAACATAAATTCGGTTAGTATTTGTAATCAATCCTCAGTATTTATACCAAGTGTTGGAAATAAAAATATGTTTCAGTTTTATATTCCATACTGGATCAAGATAATCTGAAACAATCGAATTTGGGAAATCCAACTGGTTGAAAATTGGGAGCAGTATCCTGATTCGAATCAGGAATTGGTACATAATTGGTGTTTGAATAATATGAAATCGTTGGTTTTTGATTTGGATGGTACCCTGGCTGATACGAGCAGGGATCTTATTTGTGCAGCGAATAACTGTTTTATTAATCAGGGAATTGAACCTCCACTAGATCATGTAAGGGACAAGTTGACAGCTTTTAATGGTGGCAAAGCCATGTTGAAACTGGGTTATAACCGTATCCAAGGTTCAGCTCCGGAATCCCTTATAGATAACCAATACCAGAATTTGCTCGACCATTACGAATCAACACTAGATATGTACACCACCTTGTACGACAAGGTTCAAGAGACACTGGAAGAAATGAAGGCTCATGGGTGGATACTCGGCGTATGTACCAACAAACCTGAAAAGCTGGCATTAAAACTCTTGGAAAGCCTCGGAATAATGGACCAATTCAAAGCCCTTACAGGGGCTGATACCTATCCCTTTCGGAAGCCCGATCCCAGAGCACTGACCCGTACCATTGAGAAAATGGGGGGAACAAATGACAAAGCCATTCTGGTTGGTGATTCCAAAACCGATCTGAACACGGGCAGGGCAGCTGATATACCGGTTTTTCTGGTGGGATTTGATCAACAGGGTAAAAATTCTTTCAAACTTGAACCGGATGAAATATTCATGAGTTATGAGGATTTCCCCAAACTAATAGCAGAGTTCACCAAAGGCTGGTAATACTTATTATTTTGATGGAAATAGGCAATTCAAACGATCCATAACGACACCCAAGCAAGTTGGCAGGCAATCCATTGAATAGTTATTTTGACAAAAACTTTACACAGCAGGAACCTTTACCGGAGGCTGCATTTGAATCAGCCATGAATGTTCTCAGGCATGGTCGGCTTCACAGATATAATGTTACAGAAAATGAGGATTCTGAAACGTCACTTCTAGAGAAGGAATTTGCCGATTACATTGGAGTAAAATACTGTCTGTCCGTAGCCTCCGGCGGGTATGCCTTGGCCTGTGCCCTCAGGGCAGTGGGGGTGGAGCCAAATGATCCGGTATTGACCAATGCTTTTACGCTTGCACCCGTGCCAGGTGCGATTGCAAGTTTGGGCGCCAAACCTGTTCTGGTGGAAATAACCAGGGATCTGTTGATCGATTTTGACGATTTGAACAAAAAGATAGACGAAAGCAAATCAAGATTTCTCCTGATTTCCCATATGCGGGGTCACATTTGCGATATGGACGAACTTTTATCTCTATGTGACAAAAGAAAGATAATTTTAATTGAAGATTGTGCTCACACGATGGGAGGTACATGGGACGGTACCAACTCAGGATTACATGGTTTGGTTAGCTGTTATTCGACCCAGACCTACAAACACCTGAACTCAGGGGAGGGAGGTTTGCTTGTTTCGAATGATCCCGGTCTCATGTCAAGGGCAATCATACTGTCTGGCAGTTACATGCTTTATGATCGTCATATCGCCCGTCCTGAAACCAGTGATTTTGGTAAATCCAAATATTATTCTCCCAATTGCTCCGGTCGGATGGATAATCTCAGGGCTGCGATCTTGCGACCTCAATTGAGAGAGCTTTCCATCAAATGTGAAGAATGGAACAAGCGTTATGGGGTTATCGAGAGTATTTTGGGAAAAAGTAATCGAATTGGATTGATTCAACGACCATCAAAAGAGGGCTATGTCGGCTCTTCCATACAATTTTACCTTGATGGCATATCCGGTCAGGGAATTACAAAATTCGTAGACAAATGCAGGAGGAGGGGAGTTGAACTGAAATGGTTTGGTGATAAGGAACCCCATGGTTACACTTCCAGATTCGATAGCTGGAAATATATTGCACCACAGGATTGTCCCAATACCAAAACTACCCTGTCAACGTTGCTGGATATGAGAATTCCCTTGTCTTTTACCCTTGCTGATTGTGAACTTATCGCATCAATAATTGTTGAGGAAACCGGAGAGTTAGATTGACTACCATGCCTAAATTTGCAGGGATTTGAAAAGATGTTTACATCTTCCATGAATTTTGACCTTGGGACAGAAATTGTCGAATTGCAAGAGTTGGTTCACCTATGGGCACAGGACAGGATCAAACCGCTGGCCGAGGAAATCGACAAAAACAACCTTTTTCCACATTCATTGTGGAAGGAAATGGGCGACCTCGGCATTTTGGGCATGACTGTCGAGGAAGAATATGGTGGTGCCGGAATGGGTTATCTGGCCCATGTGATTTGTGTGGAAGAAATTGCAAGGGCTTCAGCCAGTGTTTCCTTGTCCTATGGCGCACATTCAAATTTGTGCGTTAATCAAATCCGATTGAATGGTAACGAGGAACAAAAGAGGAAGTATCTCCCTGGTTTGATTTCCGGCTCAAAAGTTGGTGCATTGGCAATGTCAGAAACCAGTGCCGGTTCTGATGTCGTTGCCATGAAACTGTCGGCCAGAAAGAGAAATGGATATTATCTTGTCAACGGAACCAAATACTGGATTACCAACGGACCTTCGGCCGATACCTTGATTGTATATGCAAAATCGAATCCTGACCTGGAAGCACAGGGAATTACCGCCTTTATTGTCGAGAGGGAAATGAACGGCTTCTCAGTATCAAAACCTTTTTCAAAACTGGGCATGAGGGGATCAGATACCTGTGAATTGATATTTGATGATGTGGAAATACCCTTTGAAAACGTACTTGGTAAAGAAGGGCAGGGTGCTCAGGTTCTTATGTCAGGACTTGATTATGAAAGGGTTGTACTGGCTGGAATCGGAATAGGCATCATGGCCGCATGTCTTGATGAAATCATGCCTTACATGAAATCCCGCAAGCAATTTGGACAATCGATTGGTGAGTTCCAACTGATGCAGGCAAAGATTGCCGATATGTATACAACATTGAATTCGGCACGGGCCTATGTCTATGAAGTCGCAAAGGCATGTGATCGGGGTGAAGTTACCAGACAGGATGCAGCTGCCTGTGTCCTTTATTCTTCAGAGGAAGCAATGAAGCAGGCCCATCAGGCCGTGCAGGCCATGGGTGGGGCAGGATTTTTGTCAGAAGCCCCGGTCAGCCGACTTTTTCGCGATGCAAAACTTATGGAAATCGGTGCTGGAACCTCTGAAATCAGGAGAATGCTAATTGGAAGAGAATTGATGAAACTTGTCGATTAACCAATTTGAGACAGAATTCACCTTATAAATCAGTAAAAACATTGTTTTGTTATGAAACCAGTAACATAACGCAATTGTGTCATTTTAGTTCTAAATTATAGGGCAAGCAGCATCGTTGTAATGCTTTTTTGTCTTATGATTCAGGTTCTCAGGATGATTTGTGTAGAGCCGATTCGGCTCTACACAATTGCAAAATATCGATTCGATATTGCTAGATCATGTATTGACCGCCATTGGCACTGACTGTGGAACCAGTGATAAAACCGGCTTCATCAGATACCAGAAAAGCCACACAACGTGCGATTTCTTCCGGTTCGCCCAGCCTGCCAACAGGAATTTGCTTGATAATCTGTTCCCTAACGTTTTCCGGTACGGCCATGACCATTTCCGTCGCAATATAACCCGGGCAGATGGCGTTGACAGTAATGCCTTTGAAAGCACCTTCCTGGGCCAGTGATTTGGTAAACCCGATATCACCGGCCTTGGCAGCAGCGTAATTGGTCTGTCCCATTTGCCCTTTCTGTCCATTGATCGAGGAGATGTTGACGATTCGGCCAAATCCACGAGATCGCATTCCTTCCCAAACCTGATGGGTCATGTTGAACAAACCGGTCAGATTGGTGCTGATGACATCATTCCATTTCTGTGGTGTCATGCGATGGAACATGGAATCTCTGGTGATACCTGCATTATTGACGAGAATTTCAACCGGACCCAACTGGTCTTCGACTTCCTTAACGCCTTGTGTACAAGCCTCATAATCTGCAACAGACCATTTGAAGGTTGCAATACCGGTTGCCTTGGTGAAATTAGCCGCAGCCTCCTCATTGCCAGCAAAATTGGCGGCAACGTTATAACCATCTGCTTTCAATTTTTTGGCAATGGCGGCACCTATTCCTCTGGTTCCACCTGTTACAAGTGCTACTCTACTCATGATAAAATCCTTTACTAGAAATTGAAAACTATTTGCGTTCGACACACATGGCAACGCCCATACCACCCCCAATGCATAGGGTAGCAAGTCCTTTTTGAACATTCCTTCTTTGCATCTCAAAGAGTAGAGTATTGAGGATTCTGCAGCCGGAAGCTCCAATTGGATGGCCTATGGCTATGGCTCCACCGTTGACATTAACGATTTCTGGATCCCATCCCATTTCTTTGTTGACTGCACAGGCTTGGGCAGCAAAAGCTTCATTGGCTTCCACCAGATCCAGGTCTGAAACCGACCAGCCGGCTTTTTCAAGAGCCTTGCGGGAAGCGTTTACAGGTCCTATACCCATGATTGATGGATCAACTCCTGCCGTTGCATAGGATTTGATGGTTGCCAAAGGTTCAATCCCTCGTTTTTCAGCTTCATCACGAGACATCAGCAGTACAACAGCGGCACCATCATTGATTCCTGACGCATTACCAGCAGTGACCGAACCATCCTTGGCAAAGGCCGGTCTAAGTTTTTGCATGTTTTCGATGGTTGCCCCATGGCGGATATATTCATCCTTATCGACAACGACCTCACCCTTTCTGGTTTTTACAACCACGGGGATAACCTCATTATCAAAACGGCCATCCTTTTGGGCTGCTTCGGCCTTGTTTTGCGAAGCCAGGGCAAAATTGTCCTGAACATCACGGGACACTTGCCACTTTTGTGCCACGTTTTCGGCCGTTGTACCCATATGATAACCATTAAAGGCGTCCCAAAGGCCATCCTTGATCATGGAATCGACAAATTCGAGATTCCCCATTTTTTTGCCAGATCGCAAGTAGGCCACGTGAGGGGACAGACTCATGTTCTCCTGCCCTCCGGCCAGTACGATTTCGGCGTCTCCCAGTTTGATATGCTGTGTACCGATGGCAACAGCACGTAACCC
>WTGT01000148.1 GCA_011523445.1 Paracoccaceae bacterium | reverse complement strand
GACTGGGAATGTCTGCCACCTGTATTCCGTTTTTTTCCAGATAACTCCGTTTTGCCTTGTAACTGCCCGAGTTCCCTGATACGATGGCGCCTGCATGCCCCATCTTTTTACCCTCCGGGGAGCTCTTCCCGGCAATGAATGCAACAACCGGTTTGTCAATGGTCCTGGCAAATTCAGATGCTTCTTCCTCTGCCATACCACCGATTTCTCCGCAAATCACAATCGCTTTGGTTTTTTCATCCTCATAGAGGTGTTTCAAGGCCTCCCTGGTATCAGTACCGATAATAGGATCGCCTCCGATACCATAAAAGGTAGATTGGCCGAAACCACTCTGGACAAGGTTCAGGCAGACCAGGGTTCCCAGACTTCCCGATCTGGATATAACTCCAATGGAACCTTCCTTGAAAACCTTGTTGTTAAACCCCGGCATGATACCTGCGAAAGCCTCACCCGGTGTCACCATTCCAGCAGTATTTGGACCGATGATTTGAGTCCCGTTCAAACGGGCAATGGTTATCATTTCCATGACATCCTGAACCGGAATATGCTCGGTTAGACAAATAACAACCTTTGCTCCGGCTTCACAGGCATCCCTGGTAGCCTGCTTGCAGGCAGCTGGGGGTACAAAAAACAAGGCTGTATGAAAATCCAGATCTCGGGCTGCATGGCTTGCAGAAGCATAAACCGGTAAACCCAAATGATCCTGTCCAGCTTTGCGAGGGTTAACACCCCCGACCACATTTGTGCCATATTTGATCATTTCGGCTCCCCAGAAGGTTCCCTGCTTTCCAGTTATGCCAAATATCAGGACACGATGTTGCTTTCTTAATATCATTCTTGATCTCTAACCCGCTGCTTCCACAGCCTTGATAACAGCATCATCCATTAAATCATAAGGCTCCAGATTCAACTCTTCCCTGACCATGGCAATTGCTTCAAGATAACCGGTTCCATTTATCGAAAAGAACACCGGTATGTCCGGTTCGAGTTCTTTCCATGCCTTCACGATTCCTTCGGTCATGACATCTGTTCGTGCGAATGCTCCACAAAAATTGACCAGAATGGATTTAACATTGGGATTTTGCAACAGTATTTCCAAAGCCTCCCTGCTTTTGGTATAGGCCTCACCACCTATTTCAAGGAAATTGGCTGGTTTTCCACCGAAATATGTTATGGCATCCATCGAGGTCATGGTAAGTCCGGCGCCATTGGCGATAACCCCAACATTGCCTTCAAGTTCTATGTATTTGAGACCACTACGGGAAGCTCTCATTTCCAGTTCGGTTTGAATTTCAGGTGCAATTTCCCCTTCAAGTTGCTCCTGCCGATAAATTGATGAATCATCCAGAATGAACTTGCAATCAAGGGCAATGATGTCTCCATCACTGGTTATCACCAGAGGGTTTATTTCAAGGAGTTCGGCATCATTCGAACGATAGACCTGATACAACAACTGAATGGTATCAAGCATTTTATCGGATACAAGCGGCAGGTGACCGATGGTTTCCTTGAGAAACTCCCTAGAAATCGAATCCCCGAAGGGAATGGGTTTAAAAATCATCTGACTCGGGTCCTGCTGGGATATTTCTTCGACATCCATCCCTCCCATGGTTGAAAACACCAGCATTGGTCCTTTGGTACGGGTGTCATTCATTATGGCCACATAACATTCCGTAGCTATATCGGCTACTTCCTCTAGTAGGATTTGCTTGACTTCATGGCTGGCAATATCCATTCCAAACATTGACCCGGCTAGGTTTGTCGCTTCCTCAAGACTATCTGCCTTGCGAATGCCTCCCGACTTGCCCCTTTTCCCGGTTGGTACCTGGGCTTTTAAGACACAGGGTCCTATTTCCCGGAATGCGGTTGCGACTTCATCAACCGTGGTGGCAAGTTTGCCCTTTGGAACCTTGATTCCAGCACTTGCCAATAATTTCTTGCCGCTGAATTCACATAGATTGGCCATTTTACTATCCAGCTCCGAGGGTTTTCCAGAGAGGGCCAAACAGCTCTTCCTCTTTTGGTTTGTCAGGTTCAATTGTTGTCACGAGATGAGTTATATTGATAAAATGCCGGTAGTTCAGATTTTCCGATATTGTATTTCCGGCCCAAGTTCCTCCCCCCATCGAAAGGGTGAACGGCAAACTGTTGTCAAAACCTCCCCCATTGCCAAAGGTATGGGCTTGATTGACCAGAACCCTTACGACATCAGTGGTTTCGGCAACCTTGCTGGCATTCTCAGGATTGGCTGTATGAATGCCCACCGAATGGCCCTTGCCCTTAACCTCCAGAATCTCCCTGGTTATCTCCAGCGCATCTTCAAAGTCCTTGGCTCGGTAAATGGTCAGTACAAGTGATAGTTTCTCATCGGCAAATCCTCCCTTGCTACCAACAGTCTCTTCCTCAACCATGAAAAACTTGCTGTTTCTGGCTGCAGGTGGCAAATCAAAAACCTCGGCGGCAATACGGGCATCCTTGGCAATTACCTTTCTGTTCAGTACTCCATTTACCCATAATTTCCCTTCTACCTTCGTCTTCTCTGTGGGCGAGCACAACCATCCGCCTGCCCGAACCAGTGAATCCATTGCCTTCTCATAAACACTATCCAGAATTACCACGGCGTTTTCCGAGGAACAGGATGTTGCATTATCGAAAATCTTGGACATGGTTATTTTTTGGGCGGCATCATCCAAATCAGCTGAATCATCAATGATGACCGGTACATTCCCTGCTCCAACACCAATGGATACTGTACCCGAACGCATGGCTCGTGACACATTGTTTTGTGAACCCGTTACAACTGCCAGATCCACTTTTTCAATCAGCAACTGCGTTGCTTCTTTGTTCACCGGATGGGAAAGCACCTGGACAAGATCCTGGGGATAACCCAAACTCCTCAACTCAGCACGCATGAACTCGACTGTTTTGGCAGAGGTGCCATATCCTGCAGGAGAGGGTGCAATTACGACCGCATTACCCCCCTTGACAGCCATCATTGCCTTGTTGGCTGGCGTGGCTGATGGATTTGTTGAAGGACATATGGCTCCCACAACACCCACAGGTTTGCCATACTTTACAATGCCTTGTTCCAGATTGCTCTCGATAATCCCAACCGTTTTTGCCCGAAGGAGGTCCCTGAGGGTACCAAAGGTTTTACGGGTATTTTTCATAACCTTGGAATCAACATTTCCCAAACCGGTATCCCGTACCGCCATCTCGGCCAAGAGTCGGGCATGCTCCGGTTGGTAGATGGCCCAGGCCAAAGCCCTGACCGCCATGTCAACCTGGTCCTGATCCGCCTTTCGGAAAAGGTCCATTGCCTCTCTACTCCGGTTTATAAGAGAATCAATCTGATCTTCCAAATCTTTTTCCATGTGGGTCAATGAAATTCGCTAATTGTCTGTACGCTTGATTGCCGACTGGGGACTGCGTGAAGTCCTGATTTCTGTCCAAATGGAAGAGATTATGGCCAGACCTCCCAATGCAAGGATTATTCCCGAGATGGGTCGGCTGAAAAAACCCATGAAATCGTAGTTCATGAGCTGCATTGATTTGGAAAAGGCCGATTCACCCAAATTACCCAGAATCAAGCCAAGAATTATGCCGGCCGGTGAATAACCGGTCGAGCGCATGAAATAGCCCAAAATTCCAGCAAAAAACATGATCCATACATCAATCATCAGGTTTCGGAGGGCATAAGCACCAACCGTTGCGAGCAACAGAATTATCGGGGCCAGATACCGGAAGGGAATACGCAAGACATGAACGACCGTCTTGGTTTGAATCCAGCCCAGCATGACGATCAAAAGGTTGGCCCAGAACATGGCTGCAAAGGTGATCCAGACAAGATCGTTTGAATTCATGAAAATCAATGGTCCTGGTTCCATTCCATGGATTTGGAATATCCCCAAGATCATGGCTGTTAGGGCACCGCCCGGCAAACCCAAGGCCAGAAGTGGTATCATGGCTGCACCGGTTGCTGCATTGTTGGCGGTTTCGGAAGCTACCACACCTTCCATTTCACCTTTGCCAAAATAAGCTTTGCGGGAAGACCATTTTTGCGCTTGGCTGTAACCCAGAAAAGCGGCCAGTGTTGCCCCTATGCCTGGCAGTATACCAGCGAAGAAACCGATGAAAATTGATCTTACCATGGTATAGCGGACTTTCCAGAACTCAACAATTGAGGGAAATTCCATGGAAGCCTTCATCCGTTGCCTTGTACCCGAGGATATAGCCGTTGCCTGAACCAAAACCTCCGAAACAGCGAAGAAGCCTAGAATCATCGGAATAAAATGCAATCCGGCGGATAGATAATAGGATTTATACTCCCAATTCAAAATCGACCATTCGCTAAAGCGTGGAATACCCCCAACCGGATCAGTACCAATGGTTGCAAGCAACAAACCGGCAAAAACCGAGAGCCACCCTTTCCAAAGATTGGCTGATCCAATGGAAGCGGAAACAGCCAGACCAAAAAAGATCAGAGCAAAAATTTCTTGTGATCCAAACGCCCTTATGGCCCAGTTGGCTATGGGGCCAGTTGCCGACATCATTAACAGTGCTGAACAAACCCCGCCAATCGCCGAACAGCACACTGCAGCTCCAATGGCCTTACCAGCCATCCCCTTGACGGTCATCGGATAACCGTCAAAACAGGTGGGTGCATTCTCCGGTGCACCGGGAATATTGAACAGTATTGCCGTGATGGCTCCACCAAATACACCTGAGCAATAAATTACCGAGTAAAGCATGAC
>WTGT01000001.1 GCA_011523445.1 Paracoccaceae bacterium | reverse complement strand
GTTATTGATCGCGGTAACAGGGCAACCGTTTTCTGGGTGTCGCTGGGCTCCTTGCGGGTGAAGCTAAGGCCAAACGGTGGTGGACTTGAGATTCCGGATAAGCGGGTCTATTGATTCGCTCCAATAGCATAATCTTCCAATGATAGTCAATTTGGAAGGGTGAGGATTGTCAACCCCTTTTATTGAAAATTGAAATTAATTTTACCTAAAATCCCGTATTAAGCGAATGCCATTGTAGACCGCCATCTCAGCAAACAAATCAGCGGTGTCACCAGTGTACGCAAATTTTTTGAACGCTCACGAGTGGCAGGGGAATTGAGTGATGAAGCTGTCAATAAGTGCGCCTATGACTTGTAGGAAGTTTATGCTTCAACCACTTAAACTTGTCAGAAGTCTGCCCAGCCTATTCGATAGCCTGTTTTTTATGGAGTCTATTACCAAGTAAGGCGGAGGGTGCTCAATACATGGTCCTGTAATGCTTTTGGTATATCTAGCTCTATTGCTTTTTGGTGCCATGTTGAGAACGCATCAACGGTTTGTTCAAGGACAATTTTTTCGCGGTTGCGCGGTAGCCTTGCAAATTTTGCAAGATGCTTCAGGTCTTCTAATATGAAATCACTTGTTTTGTTGTTGATGCTCAACTGGTGGAATCTTGTGAAATCGCTGCCTTCGGCGTGACAAAGATCATAAGCAGGCGTAATGTCCCAATTGCCCTGACGATCCATCATGAACCCAAAGTTTTTTACATGGTCATCCTGATTACACCCGACCACATTAAAGACGATACGACGAAACTGCTCTTCAATCGCACTTTGCGACATGTTCAATTTTCGCATTGTCGTTAAGAGCTGCTCATAAGAATAAACACCACTTTCATAATAATCAAAATGCTCTATGGCTGCGAAAGTCTGTACAAATTTCTTGCCACCTTCCTCATCTCGGTCAAAACGTCTCGTCATGAAATGATTGCGCCCATTCTCACTGAAGATACGACTTTCCATCATGTCGATACCGCAGGCTTTTGCCATAAGGTGATAGCTGTATTCCAAAAGGCCATAACCAGACGGGTCAGCCAAGCCCCAGTCACCACTGAAAGCAACACCGTCAAATTTAATCAACCAATGTTCAAAGTTGGGAAGAAGGTCTAACTGCCCCGAGCGAATTTCGGTTGTCTCCGGGTTATAGGCAATAACAGCCTTAGCCCGAGCGCCGCCTGCGGATGTTCCAACACTGAGAATATCCAGTAAGGTGTTTCCTTCCTTATCAGGAGTAAGCTTGGTGTTGAGTGTTTCTTTATCCGCAAATGCCATTGACGCAAGATCAATAAGGTCACGGATTTCAAGGTTCTTGTCTTTCGTTGTTTCAGTTTCGATGACAGGCACAAATTCCAGCGCACCCATGCCGCGTGCGCCGGTGTAACAAAGGCGATCAACGGCGTTGAACTCTGTTTTCTTCCGTCCAGTCTGATTGAGCCAGACATCAATAAGTTTGTTGCCGTATTTGTCGGGCAGACTGTCGGCAATCATGCCAGGCAGTCCGTGAAATGATCTGGGGTGTAAATCTGTAAACTGGTAAATGTAACCCTTGTCGAGTGGCATCTGTATCGGAGCAGGTTCTATCCTGAAGTCGACAAATGCTGGATCATATTCAAATCTCGCATATCGTTCGCCATGACCCATTGAGATGTATCCGATTACGGTACCCCATAGTTTGACTGTCGCTGTACTCATTGGGCTTCATCTCCCCATACGATACCTGATGTGGGGGAAAGTTTTTTACGTTTCCGGGATTTTCCAACAAGGGCTTCCGCCATTGGAGAATTGAATGTTTCCGGTAGGAGCGCATCAATGGCAGCCACCCGATTCAAGGCTTTCAGAATTTTTAGCCATGTCACAAATTGGCTATCCTGTCCGCCTTCAATCCGGCGGAGTGTGGCGACGCCGATGCCAGCTTCCTTTGCAAGTTCGGTTTGGGAGTAACCTCGCGCCTTACGCATCCTTGCAAGACGTTTTGCAAACTCCTTTAGAATTTCATCTTCTGGCACAAATTTGGTAATCTTCATCATATCACTCATGATAGGTTATGTAGGTTTTTAAATAGTTACATATCACAAATGATATTATTTTGTATTATAATTTCAACTTTTTTCATGAAAAAAAATCACAAGTGATATTTTTGTGGGCTTATATGACAATTTCATATCACTTATGATATTTTTTACTTTATATATCTTTTCAATTATCCCCTAAGGCGAGGAATGCGTGCGTCATTCGACACAATAAGCTAATTTTTGAATGGCAAGGGTCAAATCAAACTGCAGAATGTGTATGAGCGGCTTCGCAGAATGCTCATTAAACAGATGTACGCCGTCAACTTTTAATGATTTATATGACCTGTTTCATTGTCATGAACATGCGCGCCTATTACTGGCAAAGCACTGAAAATCAAACGCCTCATATCAGCCCTTACGCTGTGCAAAGGCGTCGTTCCAGCCGTCTGATATCACGTTGAGCAAGACAGCATGGCAAGCGAATTTCATTAGTTGCGCGGCCGAACATGAATGTCCTTGACAGGCTTGGTCCTTCTGCCCGATTTTTCCTCGCAGCCATGCCAATCCTTGCCTAGTTGAATGCCTTGTAGGAAGCGCCGTTGAAGCAGGTGGGATCCACAAAGGTTTCCATCAGCACCGGCCGGTATTGGAGACTGTAAAAAAATTGAGTAATCAGGAATTTTCTGGGGGAGCCTAGATAGTTTCACAGTGTCCAGTTGAAGTAGTTAGCAGATATCATTACCCACCATCATGGATGGAGAACCAAATTTAGTTTAAGCCCAAAAGAATACCAAAAATTAAACGGAGAAAGAGTGCCAGAATTTTTTTAACTGCAATAAAAAAAAGAGTGTATTGTTTACTTGGACGAGAACGATAGAATTTGGAGGAAACATGAAAAATGAAACCATAAGGAAAAGAAGTCTACATCGTAGGGCGTTCTTGAAAACGATTGGAGCAAGTAGCACGGTACTTATGGCGCCAAACTTGATTAGGCCATTAATGGCAATGGAAAAACTCAATGTTGCTGCAATCTATACCCTTCCTGTTGAACAGCAATGGATAAGCCGGATCCATAAAGCAGCTGTTTTCCTTCAGGATCAGGGAATGATCAACTATGATTTCTCAGAAAATATTTCAAACACTGATTACGAACGAGCTATGCGTGAGTTTTCAGAAGGCGATTATGATTTGATTGTAGGAGAGGTTTTTGGCTTGGAACAGGCTTCAAGACAAGTTGCTTTCGATTATCCTGACAAGGCTTACTTAATGGGGTCCAGTTTCCTGCCAGATGATAATTCTCCACAAAATTTTGCTGTTTTCGACAATTACATTCAGGATGCCTCTTACTTGACAGGCATTATTGCTGGAGCTCTTACCAAGAGCAAAATCATAGGTATGGTAGGAGGTTACCCAATCCCGGAGGTCAACCGACTTATGAATGCTTTCAAGGCTGGAGCTCATGAATTGCAGCCTGACATTGAATTCAAGGTTGCCTTTATTGGATCCTGGTACGATCCACCCAAGGCCAAAGAAACAGCTTTTGCACAAATTGATGCTGGTGCTGATGTCATGTATGCAGAACGTTTCGGGGTTTCAGATGCAGCTCAGGAGCGGGGCATTCCTGCAATCGGAAACGTAATTGACACTCAACCCGATTACCCCGATACGGTTGTGGCTTCTGCCTTATGGCATTTTGAACCTACTCTGACGGCGGCAGTTGAAGCAGTAAAAGCAGGTACCTTTATAGCAGATAATTACGGGGTTTATTCTTACATGAAGCATGGTGGTTGTTCACTTGCTCCTCTTGGAACCTGGGAAGGAAAAGTTCCTCAGGAAGCTTTGGACCTTGTTGCGCAGCGTGAGAGCGAAATCAAAGCTGGAAGCTATACTGTCACAATTGACGATAACGACCCGACCACAACAGGGTGATCAGTAATAAAATTGAAGGACGAAGGGATTTAGCCCTTCGCCTCTCTGGAATTACCAAGCGTTTTGGTACCCTTTCAGCAAATGACAATGTAGACCTTTCTCTTCACGAAGGTGAGGTTGTGGCTTTGCTTGGCGAAAACGGAGCCGGCAAGACCACCTTGATGAACATTCTCTTCGGTCATTATCTTGCTGATCAAGGAGAGATAGAAGTGTTTGGAAAATCTATTCCAAAAGGTGATCCTAGAGCAGCTCTGGATTCAGGAATAGGTATGGTTCACCAACATTTTGCCTTGGTTGAGGAGATGAATGTTCTGGAGAACATAGTCCTTGGAACAGAGAATCTCCTGGCACTTAAATCCCAAAAGAATACTGCTAGGGAAAGAATCAGGGATCTTTCATCTTCCGTAGGTCTGGATGTAAATCCTGATGCGATTGTAGGAAGTCTATCGGTTGGAGAAAAACAGAGGGTGGAGATACTGAAGGCCTTGTACCGAGGAGCTCGAATCTTGATACTAGATGAACCTACGGCAGTGCTTACTCCCTTCGAAGCAGAGAAACTTTTTGCTACCTTAAAAGTATTGGTTTCTGAGGGTCTTTCCGCAATATTTATTTCCCATAAACTCAACGAGGCTATGGAAATAAGTGATCGGGTTGTGGTTCTACGCAAGGGTAGGGTTGTCGGAGAAAAGATAACGAGAGATTCTAATCCTGAAGAATTGACATCACTTATGGTTGGGTCCGAAATCGAAACTCCCCAGATTTCCGACCCAATTCTCGGAGAT
>WTGT01000231.1 GCA_011523445.1 Paracoccaceae bacterium | reverse complement strand
TTACCACGGTTCCCTGAGTTATGGTTGGGTAAATTACAACTCAACAACAAAGGTCAACCTATTTTAGATAAAGATCTTGTTGCAACTGAAGGAGAATCATGGATTTTACCAGAATTAGGCGGTGCATTGCCAACCTTTGAGGGTATTGATGATCAAATGGTCGCAGCTCTTATCGCTGAATATGGAGAAGAGGATAACCAGCCTACCGAATCAATTGAACCGCAAGCCAACCAGGATGGTAGGGAGGATTATAGCCCGTTCGACATTCCAGATCCTTTTGCACCACCAAGTCCCTATAACACCTGAATGATTTTGACAACAAATCCTGCCGGATTTACGTGTTAATCAGGATTACGGCATGTGGTTCATCATATTTCCAAATACCACAATCGATTGATTCTAGTCGAGATTGAATTCGATGATCAATTTGGTGGGGCATGCGAGAAGCATCTCAATGGAATGGCCAAGTAGCCAAACTGGTTTTCAGTACGGAGGATTTACGTATGTGTATTTTTCAATAGAAGGTTCTTTACCAAACCATCCAATAATGGTAGATAACAGGTTTTAATCATATTTGGAGGTAAAGATTATGACAGAGAACTTCAAACCACAACCTGGTCAAATTTGCTGGAACGAACTTAATGCCAGTGACCTGGAGGCAGCCAAGAAGTTCTATTCAGAAGTTATGGGCTGGACCAGCCAGGATATGCCAGATTACCAGTACACCCTTTTTCTACACGATGGAGTACCCGTTGCCGGTTATATGGATATCGCATTTATCGCAGATGGTGATCAAATTCCTCCAAACTGGTTTGTTTACTTGACGGTAGCCAATATGGATGAGGCACTGGCGAAGGTAAATTCCAATGGGGGAGCGGTGATGAAAGAACCATTTCATGTGGACAACATGGGTACAATTGCCATTGTTGTCGATGCTGCCAAGGCAGTCGTAGGTTTGGTCGAACCCGATTAAAGGTTAGGTTTACAGATTTTCAGCCTGTGGCATCCCAAGAATATGGAACCCACCGTCAACCTTGATGATTTCACCAGTGGTTGAGGCGCCATAGTCCGAGGCGAGGTAAACCGCGGTTCCGCCAACATGTTCGAGGGTAGAATTGGCACCCATTGGGGCATTGGATTCCGTGTGTCTGAAAGTCTTTCTTGCCGACCCTATGGCAGCTCCGGCAAGGGTTTTCATGGGACCAGGGCTAATTGCATTGACCCTGATGCCATCTTTCCCCAAATCATTGGCCAGATATTTTACAGTTGATTCCAGAGCCGCCTTGGCTACTCCCATAACGTTGTAATTTGGTGTTACCCTGTTCGATCCGATAAAGGTAAGGGTAATGATTGAACCACCGGACTTCATCAAGGGTACGGACCGGCGGGTTAGATCAATCAGTGAATAGCAAGAAATATTCAGTGACAGGAGGAAATTCTCCTTGGAGGTGTTGATAAAGTTTCCGGTCAGTTCGGATTTGTCCGAAAAGGCAATGGCATGAACTAGAAAGTCCAGACTTCCCCATTTCACATCTATTTCATCAAAAAGTTTATCAAGGGATTCAGGGTTCAGGACATCAGCCTCGACGATAATTTCCGAGTCAATCTGCTCACCAAGCGGAATAACCCTTTTTCCCAATTGTTCCTTTTGATAGTTAAGGGCAATTTTTGCCCCGGCCCGATGCATTTCCCTTGCAATTCCCCAGGCTATTGAACGATCGTTGGCAACACCAAATACCAAGCCCTTTTTTTCTGCTAGAAGATTTGTCATGGAAATCAATCCAGAAGTCTACCGAAGGTTAGGGTGGAATTGGTTCCTCCAAAGCCAAAACTATTGGACATGACCGCGTCGAGGTCAGCCTCTTCAACAAGGGTAGTTGTGACTTCATTTTCCTTGATGGCAGGATCCAGTTCGGTCAAATTCGCTGAAGCTGAAACGAAACGTTCGGAAAGCATGATCAGCGAGTAAATGGCTTCATGAACACCGGTAGCACCAAGTGAATGACCGGTAAGGGATTTGGTTGAACTCAGATTAGGGAATTCGGAAGGCTCGAACAATTGCCTGATGGCCTCGATTTCCACGGTATCTCCTGCCGGAGTGGAAGTTCCATGAGCATTGATATAGTCAACCTTGCGACCATTCAGATTGCTCATGGCAAGTTTCATGGACCTCAGGCCACCTTCACCAGATGGAGCCACCATATCATAGCCATCTGAGGTTGCTCCATAACCAAGAAGTTCGGCGTAAATTTTGGCCCCTCTAGCCTTGGCCCTTTCAAGTTCTTCAAGAACAAGTACACCCGCACCCCCGGCTATAACAAAACCATCCCTAGTAGCGTCAAAAGGGCGGGAGGCTGTCTCAGGTGCATCGTTATATTTGGAACTCAGGGCTCCCATCGCATCAAACAAGCAGGAAAGGGTCCAATCAAGTTCTTCACCACCCCCGGCAAAAACGATATCTTGCAAGCCAAATCTGATCTGTTCGAAACCGTTTCCGATGCAATGCGCCGAAGTGGCACAGGCTGAGGAAATGGAATAATTGACACCCTTGATCTTGAATGGTGTGGCCAAACAGGCTGAATTAGTTGAAGACATGCATCTCGTTACCATAAATGGTCCAATCCTACGGGGACTTTTCTTTTCCTGGACAATATTATGGGCAACATGGAAATTCGAGGTGGAAGGTCCACCTGATCCCATTACCAGACCGGTTCTTTCGTTGGAAACTTCGTCTTCTTCAAGCCCAGAATCTTCTATCGCCTGCTCCATGGCCAGAAAATTATAGGATGCTCCCGGTCCCATGAAACGCAGTTGCCTCTTATTGACATGATCTGCCAGATTTAGCTTGATATTGCCATGGACTTGGCTACGGAACCCCCTTTCAGCATATTCTTCGGCGAATACTATACCTGATTTACCCTTTTTCAGTGAATCGGACACCTCTGACAAGGAGTTTCCAATAGGGGAAATTATCCCCATTCCAGTTACAACTACTCTCCTCATGGAAATCTGCTTCCAATATTCCCTAATCTACGGTGAACAAACCGACTTTCATTCCGGTTGTGCGATAAAATTCCTTGCCATCGGCCAGCATTCTTCCATCAGATATACCCAGTTTCAATTTGCGGTCAATGACTCGAGTGAAATCTACACAGTAAGTAAGGAGTTTACAATCGGGAGTTACCATATCCGTAAACTTGACTTCACCGACACCCAGGGCACGACCACGACCAGGAAAACCCCGCCAGCCCAGATTGAAACCGGTCAATTGCCACAAGGCATCCAATCCCAGGCAACCAGGCATGACTGGGTCGCCAACAAAATGGCAGTCAAAAAACCATAGATCGGGTCTGATGTCCAATTCAGCCACTGCATGACCCTTTCCGTGCAACCCTCCATCGCTTGATATCTCGGTTATACGTTCAAACATCAGCATAGGAGGTAATGGCAGTTGGGCGTTACCCGGGCCGAAGAGATTGCCTTTTGCGCAATCTATCAAACCGTCAAGATCGTATGAAGTAGGGTATTTGGTCATATTTAATGAAAAGATAAGTATAAAATGGTGAAAGTCGCCGAAGATTCTCCATCAAGAACCAGATACACTCAATAAGAAAATAAAAAACACTTAGGATTAAACAGATAAATCAATTTGGCATCAAAGTTTCAACATAAATTCTTTGTAGAAAAACACAACCCCATAAACTCCCCTAATATGATGTGATTTTCGGCAGGATGGTATATTAATTCAAATTTTGAACAGAAATTTTGCAGAGGAGGATTTTGGAATTGGACAACACTGAATCACAATCCCAGACTATTGCTAAAGCCGAGTTGCCACGATGTTTTGGATATGGTCCCGGCAAGGAGTTTTATGCCGATTATCATGACAATGAATGGGGAATTCCTGTACATGATGACAGACAATTGTTTGAAATGCTGATTCTTGAGGGTGCCCAGGCAGGGCTGAGCTGGGAAACAATTCTCAAAAGGAGAGAGGGATACAGGGAAGTATTTTTTCAATTTGATATTGAACGGGTTGCCAATTTAAGCGACAACTACCTTGAAAGTTTGAGGTCAGATACAAGAATTATCAGAAACAGGCTCAAAATTTATTCGACAAGAACAAATGCCCAGGTAGCTTTGGAAATAATAAATGAATTCGGTTCTTTCGATAATTATCTTTGGGAGTATGTAGATGGTAAGCCTATCAAGAACCACTGGAATACTTTTGAAGAATTGCCTGCTACTTCTCCAATCAGTGATAGATTGTCCAAGGACCTGAAGAAAAGGGGCATGAGCTTTGTTGGCTCAACAATTATCTATGCCTTCATGCAAGCAACGGGAATGGTAAATGACCATTTGACAACCTGCTGGAAGCATCAACCGTAATACGATTGGTCCCGAATGACTATTTCTGGATGTTGGAATAAAGATCCCTGAACCTGAAACCAACATCGGCAAATGGTAGAAACCAGGGGACACCATTATAGTACCATTTGGTTGGCATTTCTATCTCGGCAAAGGCGGTTTCACCCTCGGGGTTACCCAGAATACGGTTCGCCACCTTGTAGCCCAGCCAAGGAGCCATTCCATTGCCATTGCCGCAATACCCCATGGCGTGCCAGACATTGCTCAGTTTCCCGACATGTGGTAGCATTTCAAAAGTAAAACCAGTATTTCCCCACCAGGCATGGGTAATCCCAACATTTTTCAGTTCAGGAAAAATACCTGCAAGCAGCATTCTGAGTTGACTCTCGAAGAAATTGTCCGGTGGCTTGAACATTGC
>WTGT01000053.1 GCA_011523445.1 Paracoccaceae bacterium | reverse complement strand
CACGATACTTGCTACGCAAAATCGCAAGACTACAAATAATTGAGTCCACACCCTAAAGCAATGGGATGGACTTCATTCCACTGTGAATTTTCTCCATTGCCAAACGCCAGATTTCAGCAGGTAGGCCACCGCCGGTTACATTCTTCAGTGGCCTGTTGTTGTCATAACCCATCCAGACGCCGGTTACATAGTTGCTGGTAAATCCGATGAACCAGGCATCCTTGGCAGATTGTGTCGTTCCCGTCTTGCCGGCACTTTGCCAATTCTCCATCTTGGCCCTTTGTCCCGTACCTTGTTCGATGACCTGGTTCAACATGTAAACCAATTGTCTGGCAGAAGAACCGGAAATTGCCCTTTGCCCTGATTTTCCCTGCAATCTGAACAGAACCGTATCTTCCCCCTTTAATCTGATTTCTTCGATACCGTAAGGTATGACTTCCCAACCCCCACTCAGAATACCCGTGTAAAGCCCTGTCATCTCCAGGAGAGTTGCTTCAGAGGTCCCCAAAGCAAGACTTGGGCCACTTACCAATTGGCTTTTCAGACCTAGTTTGCGAGCGATGGACGCTACCCTGTCTCGTCCCACCGCCAAGAGAATCTGAACTGCAACAGAATTCAAGGATTTGGCCATTGCCTCGGTTAGTGTAACTGTTCCAAAATATTTGCTTTCATAATTTTTTGGTGTCCAGGTTTTGCCATCTCGCAAACGAACAGTAATGGGTTCATCAATATAGGTATCCCTATAGTTCAGACCAGCTTCCAAGCCTGCAGCAAAAACGATGGGCTTGAACAGGGAACCGGTTTGCCGGTAGGCACTGGATGCCCGGTTGAATAATCCTGAGGCCTCAAAGTTCTTGCCTCCCACCATTCCGAGAACCGCACCATCTCTTGACATTGTTACAACCGCCAACTCAACATTTGACCCTTTATAAATCTTAGTGGAAAAGACTTCCCTTACGGCATCTTCCAATGCTTTCTGTATGGACAGGTCGAAGGTGGTCTGGATTTCAACATCCTCACGGGTATCATAGGTGAGAAACCCCGGGGCTGTCTGCAAAATCCAGTCAACATAATGTCCACCCGACTTGTTGGTGGATTCCGGAAACAGCTGGGCAGGATTATTGATAGCATTCCTGGCTGCATTGGGAGAAATGTATCCTTGATCCTCCATCAGGGAAACCACCAAATTGGCCCTTTGCTGGGAAATAGTAAGGTTCCTGGTAGGTGCGTATCGGGATGGTGCCTTAAGCAAACCGGCAAGAAGGGCCGCTTCACCAAGTGTCAAGGTTCTTGCCCGCTTGCCAAAATACCTTTGGCTAGCGGCTTCAAAGCCGGTGGCACCAGCCCCCAGGTAAGCCCGGTTCAGGTATACCATCAGGATTTCATCCTTGGTATATTTCAATTCCAGAGCCAGGGCAAAAGGGATTTCCTTAACCTTGCGCCAAAGGGTATTGGTTCGGCATGATTTCTCGTAATCCCTTGGTTCCGGCCATTTTTCAGAATCATAGGGTTTGTTGAAACACAGCAATTTTCCTACCTGTTGGGTAATTGTTGAACCCCCATGCCCGACAAAGGGTGACCTGCCTTCCCTCATATTGATGATTATTGCACCGATGATACCTCTTGGACTGATCCCCAAATGTCTGTAAAATCTTTTGTCCTCTACGGCAATTATGGCATTGATCAAATGAGGAGAAACCGTATCAACTGTCAATTGACCTCCAAATTGCTCACCCCACCAAGAGAATATTTTTCCGTTGCGGTCAAAGAAGGTGATGGATCCCTTGGTTCGACCATCTACCAGGTTATCAGCTGTTGGTAGGGAAGAATAGAAATAGATGGTGGATATTGCCAGAATGATGAACAATATCGTACCCACTCGCCAACCAAAAGCCCAGACAGCCCTGAAAACCAATTTGCGAGTCCGACTCCAATATCCTGGAGGTCTGGTTTTTTTTGTTTTCCGCCGGACTTTCCGTTCAGGAGTCTTGGGAGACCCTTTTGATTGGGATGAATTCATTGCTCGACATATTATCCGAATTTCACTGGATTCAGGTATTTGAGTCCAGTTTTACGGTATCAGTTGTTAAATTTGTCTCTTGATGAGAAGCTTCTTCAGTGTACGAAATTTACAATAATCATGCAATCAATAAGACGGCAAAGGCAATTTAGACAATTACCTCCATTGGAACCTGAGCGCCAACTTCGAAAATATTCCGGTAATGTTCTATCAAATGTTCTGGCCCAGTGGCTTTTCTCGGATTATCGGAGAGTTTGACAGTAGGTCGGTTGTTGGCGCTGGCAGCCTTGCAAACCAAAGAAATGGGTGCAAGCCCATCATCCGGTGCAAAACCTCGAAAGTCATTGGTTAACAGGGTACCCCAGCCAAAACTCAATCTTGCACGCCCCGAAAACTGATTATGAAGTTCCTCAATGGTGCTTACATCCAGCCCGTCAGAAAAGATCAATAATTTCTGGCTGATATCCTCCCCCCTTTGTTTCCACCAGTCAAGGGCAATTTCTCCCATTGCACCGGGCATTCCTGAATCAATCCTGATGCCTGTCCATTTTGCAAGCCAATCCGGAGCATTCTTCAGCAACTGTTCAGTACCATAGGTATCGGCTAGAATTATCCTTAGATTTCCATCGTACTCCTTCTGCCAATCTTGCAAAAGCTGATAGGGCGCATCTGCCAATTCCTCATCACTATCGGCTAGGGCACAATATACCATTGGAAGTTCATGGGCACTGGTACCTATGGCTTCAACCTCCCTTCTCATGGCAATGAGGCAATTTGATGTTCCTATAAACTTATTGCCCAAACCTTCACTCAAGGCCTGAACACACCAATCCTGCCAAAGGTAGGAGTGCCTTCTTCGAGTTCCGAAATCAGCCAAGCGAAGATCTTGCAGGTTGCCAAGACGTAGGGTGTTTTCCCAAACCCGCGTCATGGCCCGAGCGTAAAGAACCTGAAGTTCAAATCGCCCCAGTTTCTTGAGAATGGAGCGGGAACGAAGTTCGGTCAATACAGCCAAAGCCGGAATTTCCCACAGCATTACCTCTGGCCAAAGACCTTCAAAGGACAGTTCAAATTGGCCATCCCTGATTTCAAGGTGATATGGTGGCAGTTGGAGATTTTCGAACCAATCAATAAATTCCGGTCGGAACATTTGCCTTTTGCCGTAAAACACATTCCCCCTTAGCCAGGTAGATTCCCCTCTGGAAAGTCTGAGTGTTCTGATATGATCAAGCTGTTCTTCCAATTCCTTTTTGTCGATCAGGTCTGCCAGGGGAACATTTCCCGTTCTGTTAATCAAATTGAACACAACCCTGACCCTGGGATGATTTTCCAAGATAAACTGGCACATGAGCAACTTATAGAAATCGGTGTCGATCAATGACCTGACGATGGGGTCTATTTTCCAATTATGATTATAGACCCTGGTAGCTATGTCAATGTTGGGAGTAAACATCATGAAAAGTGATTATGACAGTAATTCAGCAATGGTTGAAAGAACAATACCATTTGATCGCATATCATTCAAAGCATTATCCAACGACCCATCCAGGTCAATCGCACGAGAGGCATCCATCAAAACGGTTACCTGATATCCCAGTTTCCTGGCATCGATGGCTGAGTAGTAAACACAGAAATCCGTGGCCAGACCGGCACAAACAACTTTTTCCATATTTCTGTTCTTTAGATATCCATCCAAACCGGTTGTGGTTTTTCGATCATTTTCGAAAAATGCCGAATAGCTGTCGATTTCCTTGCGAAAGCCCTTTCTGATGATCAGGTCAGCGTAATCTGTTTGGAGGTCCTTGTGAAATTCGGCACCTTTCGTTCCCTGTACACAATGATCAGGCCAGAGAACCTGTTGGCCATAAGACAAAGGTACTAGTTCATAAACAGACTTGTCCTTGTGGTTCGATGCAAATGAAGTATGTGCCCCGGGATGCCAGTCCTGGGTAAAAACCGTGGCAGGGAATTGTGGCAGCAACTGGTTTATTGGTTCAATGACCTGATCCCCGTCGGGAACTGCCAAGGCTCCACCAGGGCAAAAATCATTTTGGACATCAATGACCAAAAAAACGGTATCTTTATGGGTTTCCATTATTTCATCCCTTTCCTGAAGAGCATTACCAATCCATTATACCAACCCGTAAGTCTCTTCTTCAAGAAAAAGGCTCCAAAAAGGAAGATTCATTTGCTCCGATCGTCATTCAGAGAATTGGGTCATTTACAAATTGTACCAGAACAACAGCATCTTCATAATCCAGATTTTCTGTCAGACACCATTGTGGAATGTCATGCTTATCCGGGTTGTAATGTTCAAATCCAGCCTTTTGATACGAGGCAACTGCACGCTTGTTACGTGCTGAGGGCCTGATGATCAGGATATCCACCTTTTCCTCCCTCTTCAACTTACCAATGGCAGTAATCAATGCTGAGGACCCATATCCCTTGTTCCAGTTATGTTTGCTGGCAATCCACAAATCCAGTTCGGCAACCTGATCTCTTATGAAATAGCTGACTGCACCAATTTCTTCCTGATCTACAACAATAAGAAACAGGCGGAAATCACCATGATCCAGAAAGGCTTCATCATTGTAGTCGTCACAAAACTCTTCATAGGTGGGTACAGGTGCATCAGGAAAAGTTGGTGGTCCAAGCATTTCGGGAGTTGCATCTGAGCAAGCCAGCCATCGGTATATTTTGTCCTGATCATATAAAGTTGCTTGCTTAAGCATCAGGGAACTATCCGGGTTTGTCATTGGGTTACCTCTCTATAAT
>WTGT01000129.1 GCA_011523445.1 Paracoccaceae bacterium | reverse complement strand
CTTCTGAGGGTGGTGCATCGGAAAGCAAACCAGCTATGGGCAATTCAACCAACCCTTTTTGCTGGCCATCGCGCCACAGGGTAATGCCTCCATTTGTCTGGATGAGTTTATTGGCAGCCAAGGCCATGTCATCTCTGGAAGTTCCAACCACAATCATGTGATGACTGTCATGGCCTATGGTTGAAGCCAGGGCCATATTTCCCTTGTAACCAAACCCGCTAACAAACCCATTTATGACCGTTCCGGATGATTTATGTCGTTCCACCAGAGCGATCTGACAGACATTCTTGTCCTCATCACCTTCAACCAATCCATCCTTAACGTCAAGATCAATTTCGAGAAGTTTGGTTGGAGCCTGATTTTCGATAATGCCTATTACATGCGTCTTCAAGGTAGCACTGTTATCGCCCCTAGGAGGATTGATCTCGAATTGACCAGCATCTATTGGCTGTTTTACCCTGACGGTTTGTTTCATTCCTGCCGGCCAGTCAAGTGGCATCGGGGTGCCTACAAATTGCCCCTCCTTGCCAACCTTTTTCCCATAGGCATAAACAAGATCGATTGGCAGTTCAGTCAAATCGCCGGTAAGAATGAAATCGGCCCTCCGGCCAGGGCTGATTGAGCCCAACTCCCGCTCAAGTCCAAAATGTGTTGCCGTATTTATCGTTGCCATCTGGAGTGCGACCAAGGGCTCGCAGCCACACTCAATCGCGTGTCGGACAACCCTGTCCATATGACCATCATGCAATAAGGTGGCAGCATCACAATCATCCGTGCAAAGGATAAAGTTTCTCGGGTCCAATCCTTTTTCGGTGACTGCAGTAATTTGTTTTTCCACATCATACCATGCCGAACCCAATCGCAGCATTGTCCTCATTCCACGCCTAGCCCGTTCAATGGCATCAATTTCACGGGTTCCCTCATGATCATCAGCTGGCCCACCTGCCAAATAGGCATGGAAATGGTTGCCAAGATCCGGTGAGGGATAGTGTCCGCCGATGGTTTTCCCTACCAATCGGGTAACAGCCATTTCGCCAAACAATTTCGAATCACCATAGATAACACCAAGAAAATCCATCATTTCGCCGAGACCAATAATGTTTGGTTGATCTATGAAGCCAGCGATGTCCGCTACATTCAGTTCTGATCCCGCATCTTCAAAACCTGGAAAGGATGGAACACAGGAAGGTACCTGAAGATAAATATTGATTGGCTGCAAGACTGCCTCGTTGTACATGAGTCGAAGACCTTCCAGTCCCAGGACATTTGCCATCTCATGCGGATCGGCAAACAGGGTAGTTGTACCGTGGGGAGCCACGGCTTCAGTGAATCTGGCTGGGGTCAGCATACCTGATTCGATATGCATATGGGCGTCACAAAACCCTGGAATGATATATTTTCCTTCACCGTTGAGCATTTCGGTATCGGTGCCGACGCAATGTTTGGCATTGGGACCACAATAGGCAAAGCGGCCTTCGGCAATGGCAATATCCGTATCGGGGATAATTTCCCGACTTTGGACATTGACCCATTGTACATTGGTAATGACCAGATCAGCAGGGGTCTTGCCCAATGCCACCTGGCTTAAATGTGGTGCTACTTCATGCCAGGGCTTGATGGTATTTTGGGACATGGGTCTATATTCACGTGGCGTTTTGAAAAAAGGACTTTAGAACAAAATGATATTTGAACGGGTATATTCCAGTAGATTGAAATTAAATAATTGTGGAAAAACCACTTTTTTGATTTATACAGAATCACAACTGCATTTTGGTTAGTTTCCACATATTTTTTATTATACTATATGAAAATGAAAAAAGTTTCATTTACTGAAATGAAATATGGAACCAAGGAGGATTATCTACTCTTGTCCGAACTTGAAAAACCTTATCTTACACTAACGGCTGACCGTATAATCAGTGAATTGCAACGGCAAGGTGAGGATACCCTTTCGGGTTATCAAATCACACGCCTTGAACATGCCTTGCAGGCTGGTACGAGGGCCTATAGGGATGGAGCCGACCTGGATTGGATTGTCAGCGCACTGTTACATGATATCGGAGATGGTCTTGCTCCACAGAATCACGATCGTTTTTCGGCAGAAGTTATACGCCCCTATGTTCGCGAGGAAGTAACCTGGGTAATAGAACATCATGGTATTTTCCAAATGATCTATTATGCCCACCATTATGGATGGGAGCCCGATGCCCGGGAAAAATTCAGGGACAATATATATTTCAAATCCTGTGAGGATTTTTGCGAAAGATGGGATCAGGCCTCATTTGATCCGGACTATCCTTCAGAAAGCATCGAGTTTTTTGAACCGATGATTAGGGAGGTATTCAATCGCAAGGCCTATGATCCCCAATATATTCAGTCAGGCGTGGTCAAGGGATTGCCGAAAGTCACCGAATGATCCACGATCCTGATGACTCCCGGAAATCGTTTTACCGTTTTTAATGCTTGGTAGGTTCAATCCTCTCAATTGCTAGGGAAATCCCCTGACCTCCACCGATACACATTGTGATCAGGGCCTTTTTACCACCGATTCGCTCAAGTTCGTACAAGGCCTTGAGGGCAATAATCGTACCAGTTGCACCAATCGGATGTCCCAATGCAATGGCACCTCCATTGGGATTAACCTTTTTGGCATCAAGCCCAAGTTCATTTGATACAGCCAAAGCTTGGGCAGCAAAGGCCTCATTCGATTCAATAACATCGAAATCAGATATTTTGGCACCAATTTTCCGCAACAGATTTTGAGTTGCTGGTACTGGCCCGATTCCCATGGTTTGAGGTCTTACTCCAGCATGTGCGTATCCCAAGATTCTGGCTTTTGGTGTCAAGCCAGCCCTGTCGGCTGCTTCCTTCCGCGCAAGTACCACCGCAGCTGCTCCATCATTAATTCCTGATGCATTACCAGCCGTGACCGAACCATCTTTCTTGAATACGGTACGGAGTTTGGCCAAATCCTCGTACGAGGTCGGTTTCGGGTGCTCATCAGTGTCAAAAACGACAGTGGACCTTCTTTGTTTAACTTCCACCGGTACAATTTGACTCTTGAAATAACCCTTTTCGATGGCCGAAGCTGCGCGTTGTTGGCTTTCGAGGGCAAATTCGTCCTGCATCGAACGTTCTATACCATATTCCGAAGCCACATTTTCAGCTGTAACACCCATATGGCCAGTTCCGAAGGGACAACTGAGAGCTCCAATCATCATATCATCCATCCCAGTATTTCCCATTTTCTTGCCCCAACGGACGTCCGGAACCGTATGTGGAGACCGACTCATGCTTTCGGAACCACCTGCCAGTCCAAAATCGGCATCTCCAAGCATCAAGGACTGTATTACTGATACTATGGCTTGGACACCACTTCCGCAAAGTCTGTTGACATTCATGGCGGGTACTTCTTCCGATACACCGGCATTAACGGAGGCAACCCTAGACAAATACATGTCCTTGGCCTCTGTATTGATAACATGGCCAAAAGCAACATGTCCAATCCTGTCTGCTTCAATCCCGGATCTTTCCATTGCCGATTTTGAAACAATGGTTCCCAGTTCAATCGGGGTCAGGGATGACAAGGAACCTCCGAATGTGCCGATGGCTGTTCTTGCCCCGTCTAATATTACTATTTCTTCAGTCATCTCATTTTCCTTTCAACTTTTGTGCTTCTTCGGGGCTTGCCTTGGAAAAAGCTTCAATTACGGATAAATTTTCCACTATACTCCCGATCTTTGGATAGTCATCTAAGGGAATATTCCATCGGTTGGCATTGTACACTTGGGGGACCAGACAAATATCAGCCATGGTAATCTGATCTCCATGGCAGTATTTACCCGTTCCGGGATGAGCCAACAGTTTTTCAACTGCCAGTAACCCCTTGGGTACAAATTTTTCCATCCAAAGATTCATGGTTATCTGTTTGTCCGATGCTTCTACCGCATAAGCTGCTACAGAAAGATTGCAGATTGGATGAATCTCCATGGCAATGGCAAAGGACAGTGTTTTGACACGCAAACGATCCACCGGATTCTCAGGGAGGATGTTCAGCCTGCCCGTTTCATCAAGATACTCAATGATGGCCAGGGACTGGGTCAAGACTTGGTCGTCAATCAACAATGTAGGAACGAGCCCCTGGGGATTCAGGTCCAGATACTCTTCATTCAGGTTTTCCTTGTTAACCAGGTCAACTGGTATTGTTTTGAATTCCAACCCTGCGAGATACAAGGCTATGCGTACCCTGAAAGAAGCCGATGAACGCCAATAATCATAAAGGGTAATCTTCAAGGTTCCTCACTTTCCAGCAGGACTTTCAATCCCTTGGTAAAGGCCGGCCCATCACTTCCGAGAAGTTGAATCAGTTTCTCGTTATATTGGACTGCAATGGGCTTGAGCTCGGACATCAATTTTTCACCTTTGCCTGTTAGGGAAAGGAATGTTTCCCGTTTGTCGGCAGGATTATTTTCACGGTTGATCAGACCGGAATTCTCCAATCGCTTGCAGGCCCTACTTACTCGCGATTTGTGCAGGTCAACCTTGATCAGGAGTTTGTTCATTTTGATAATGCCCGATTGGGACAGATGGAACAAGACACGCCATTCAGGTACGGTCAAATGGTGATCAAGATTATATCTTTTTTCCAGTTCACGGCTTAATTTTCCAGCCAATGCACTGACCTGATAAGGCAAAAAGTTTGATAGGTTATACTCTGTCATACAAGAATCTGGGTAATATTTCAAATTATGATCTTGTCCTGGTCAATGTCTGTCTCTTATACACATCTCCGAGCGG
>WTGT01000320.1 GCA_011523445.1 Paracoccaceae bacterium | reverse complement strand
GGCAGGGGTACTGCAGGGTCTCTTGCTGCTGCATGTATTACCAAAATTGCTCAAGCAGGCAATGACATTGAACTTCATCATATTTATGACTCAAGGATTCCCGTAATTGGGGTTGGTGAAGGCGGGTGGCCGTCACTCGTCGCTCAACTGCATGAAATAACAACTATTCCACATGATCAAATCCAGCTGAGATTGAACGCTACCCGGAAATATGGTGTTGCATTCGAGGGTTGGGGACAAAACAATAGGGATTTTACCCATTACTTTACACCCCAGCAGGTCGGTTATTCATATCATCTATCGGCCGATCTGATTACCGAGCTGCTGGAGGAAGCAACCGTTGCACAACATATTGATACCAAGGTCAGGAACATCACAAAAGCAGGACAAAGTGCAATAATTGATTTTGATGATAAACCCTCGGAAAGCTACGATTTGGTTTTTGATGCCCGAGGTTTCCCTAAGGAAATAAACCCTGAGGAGCACATGGGCATTTCATTTATTCCTACCAATACGGCGATTATTCGTCGATGTCCGCCTATTTTTGGCCAATCGGGTAAAGAACCATATATATCCCCTACCTATACTAGATCCGTTGCCCGACCATATGGGTGGGTGTTCATTATTCCGCTGACAACCCATACATCCTACGGGTATATTTTCAATCGTGATTGTTCGGACATTGAAGACGTCAATTCGGATTTTGATGAACTGCTTGAGATTGAAGGAATCAGGGAATTTGAAAAGCGGGCAGTAATCCAGTTTCCCAATTTTGTTCACAAGAAAATGTATGAAGGACCAATAGCCCGAATTGGAAACGCCGGTGCCTTTATGGAACCCCTTGAGGCTACGGCGATTGTATCGGCACAAATCCAGATAGGCATGGTACTGACGATGCGACAAAACCGCCCTGTTGAGTATTGGGACAGTGATGTTAAGGCAATCAATAATTTTTTGATCAATAGAATGCTCGGATTTGGGTTATTTGTTGGATGGCATTACAGTTGTGGTTCAAAATATGACACTGAATTCTGGCGTTATGCCAAACAAAGAATTTGGCCCAAACATCGGATAAATCCTGATCCTGAAAATAAGGAAATTAATGCTTTGAGCAAATTTGATGCCATGCTGGATTTATTGAAATTACCCGTCATTGATGAAAAGGAATTGACTAGACATAAAATACTACCAGTTTCAAGCTATGCCCAGATTTCACATGGACTTGGTTATGGTTAGGCTTGCTAGGGCTTGTAAATAATATTCTGGGTTGAAAATCTCAGATTAAGCAATTGAACCAAGTATTGAGATGAAAAGATAGTTTTGATATAAGGCTTGCTGTGTAGATGATTGAATTAACACATAAATATATTCGGGATTAATATTATTCTGTTTCCTAGGCTCATCCTTGGTTAACACTCTTGACCAAAAAAGAGCCGCGATAAAGTTTTTTTTTGGTGAATAACGATATTATAACCAAATAGTTGGGTTCGATAGTAACTTAATACAGAAGCAGGTTAATATGACAATTATCAATCAAAAACTCTTGAGGTTTCATTGTGTTTGGTAACTTGAATTCCTTTCACAATACAGTCGCGGAGTCGAAAGAAGAGCGAGACCAACACGACAAGTTACTCGCCGTTGCAACAAAGACTCAAAGATTATTAATCATTTGCACAGCACTTATGTTTCTGTTAGTTGGATTATGGCTATACTATGGGAGTATAAATGAAATCCGTTCAACCCAAGCTTGGATAGTGGAATATGATAATAACTTGGATAATTCCAATCAGATGGACACAACTGAATTTTGGGTTTGGCTTGGGGCAGAGGATGCATCACGAATTAAAGTAGGTACTCCCGTGCACATGGATTGTAATCAGTCTTCCAGCAACATAGTCACCCTTAATGGCCAGATTACTGGTATTACTCCATTGGCTTCAAACGAACCAAATCTAACACAGGTAATGACCGAACTGGCAAGAGGCCAGCCTTACAAGGTTGGAATCTCAAATGGGGATATTGATCTTAATCCCTCAACGGTTGACCAGAAATGTTGGATACAATTCGAGGTTGGAAAAGTGTCACCAATTCAGTATTTCTTTTCGGGCTGATTTTGACCATAATATTTTACACCCTTTTTTACAGAACTAGCATTTAGGTCCATGTCGGAATCAAATAAACGGGTAGTTACTCCCATTTTTTTGCAAATGCATGCTACCGAATGTGGGGCAGCATGCCTTGGTATGGTCCTGGGATACTTTGGTCGATGGGTTCCCCTTTCGGTTTTGAGGGATGATTGCAATGTAAGCCGGGATGGTTGTACTGCAGCAAGTATTTTGCGAGCTGCAAAAAAATATAAGCTAGAATGCAAGGGACTAAGCGTCAATGCTGAAATTTTACCCAAATTGAAATACCCTCTCATCCTGTTTTGGCAGTACAGTCATTTTGTTGTATTGGAGGGTATTGAAAATGACGGTTACATTCTCAATGATCCTGCCATAGGTCGGAGAACAGTCTCCAGAGAAGATTTTCTCAACGGATATAGCTATATCGCCCTGCAATTCGAGCGTGGCAAGGATTTCAAGCCAGGTGGTCGTCAGGTAAGTTTATACAAAAAAATTCAACCACTTCTGGCAGGTACTTACACCGATTTGGTGTTGCTCATGGCTTGTGCCATCCTTTTGGCTGTCCTGTTCCTGTTAATCCCTTCCTCGATCAAGTTTTTCATTGATTCTGTTGTTGTGGGACAAAATAGCTGGCTGCCGGTTGTGGTTGCTTTGATTGCCGGTGGGCTTTTTACCTATTTTATTTCAGTCCTGAAACACCGGACTCTTCAGCGAATGTCAATTCGTATTTCCATAATGGGATTTGACAGGGGAGTCCGCCACCTCCTCAGATTGCCGGTTGAATTCTTTACTCGTCGCTTGGCAGGTGACATCATGGACCGAGTATCGTCCAATGATCGCATTGGCAAGTCCCTGGTTGATCATTACATTTCACTGCTCATCGAAATCACCCTGGCCTTGATAATGCTGGCAGCTCTTTTTGTCATTGATGCCGGGTTAGCCTTGATTATTGTCCTGCTAATCCTCATTCATGGTGGTCTGATCAAGTATTTCAATTCCTTGAAAGGATCAAGGGGGGAAATTTTAAGCAGGGAACAGGGCATGCTTTTGGGGTTGGGAATGCAATTGCTAAGCCATTTAGACAATTTGCGTATGACTGGTTCCGATGACAGGTTTTTTTCCCGTTGGGCTGGCCAACAAGCCCTGGAATTGAAAGCCCGGCAGCTTTACACGGAATTCATCCATTACAATGAGGCCTTGCCAATTCTGATGGGAGCGATTAGGAATGCCGCCATTCTGTTTCTGGGTGGCAGTATGGTGATTTCTGATGAAATGTCTGTTGGTACCTTTGTTGGATTCTTCGTTCTGACAGAATTGGCCATGACCCCTATCAGCAGGATTTTGGAATTCACCGAAAAACGATTAGACATTGTGACCGACTTTGAACGAATTGAGGATATTACTAGTTCATCAGAGGATTTATCATTCCATCATCAGGAATCGGATTCCGATTCAATAATTACCTTCAAGGGAAACCTGCAGCTTGCCGGTCAATTGGAATTGAAAAACATATCCTTTGGCTTTAGCAAAGGCAAACCACCTCTGGTAGGGAATTTCAATCTCCTCATCAAACCTGGTCAACGTGTTGCATTGGTTGGACCCAGTGGTTCTGGCAAATCAACTCTTGCTCGAATTGTAGCGGGAATTCTACAACCTTGGGAAGGACAGGTTTTGTTTGATAACCATCTCAGGGAAGACATACCCACGGAGGTTATGCGAAGATCCATTGCCATGGTAGATCAGGAAGTGGTACTGTTCCCTGCAACCGTTCGGGAGAATATAACCTTGTGGAACTCTGAGTTATCCGATGACGTAATTTTTGCTGCTGCCAGGGATGCCTGTATCCACCACGATATACTTATTCGACCTCAGGGTTATTCCACCTTTGTTCAGGAAGATGGCAAAAATTTCAGTGGAGGTCAAAGACAAAGGATTGAGATTGCCAGAGCCCTTGTGGGTAATCCTTCATTACTCATTTTGGACGAGGCCACAAGCTCGCTGGACCCGTTGGTGGAGTTGGAAATAGATAATGCCCTGCGTCGCCGGGGTGTGACCTGTCTAATCATTGCCCACAGATTGAGTACAATAAGAGATTGCGACATGATCGTTGTGCTGGAAAAAGGAAAGGAAGTACAGCGTGGAACACATGAGGATTTGATCGCAGATGAAAATGGCACCTACTTCAGGTTGGTGAAATCCGAATGATGGCGCAAGTAACTTCAAATCATCTATCGCTTCAGAGCTTGGCGGAAAAAAATGGTGAAGCAGTACCATGCGCCGGAAACCTGCCATTAACTCTTGATGATCCCAATTTTGTCTGGCTTATCGAAAGCGGTAGCGTCAACCTGTTTTTGGTTGAAATCAGGCATGGTATTGAACAGTCCCTTCGTCAGCATATCATGCATTGTGGTACCGGATTCTTACTCCCCGGTGTTATAGCGGATCAAAATCAGGATAAGGAAGGTACAAAGTTTATTGTGATTGCGAAGGGAATTGCCGGTACGATACTGAGGCGAATTCCAGTATCCTGCCTTGATCAGGTTGAACCGACTGAACTCTCGACCAAGATTGATGCATGGGTACTGTCCTTTTCCAAGATACTGGCTAGATTTGTCACCTATTTACCCCGAGCTGCTATACTTGCCGAAACCAGTAATGAACAAATTTTGAAAGCTGGTACCTACTCCATAAAAAAGGGGGTTATCTGGATTACGGATATTCCCGAGGGATCAAGTCTGTTCATGGA
>WTGT01000199.1 GCA_011523445.1 Paracoccaceae bacterium | reverse complement strand
GGAAGGAACAATGCACCGGACCATTGCCGAGAAAAAGAAGGAAATCGCGACCATCTGCCGCAAGCACAGGGTGGAACGGCTTGAGGTCTTTGGCTCGGCCGCAAGAGGCACGGATTTTGACCCTGTAACAAGCGACATCGATTTCCTAGTGGAATTCAACTCTGAAAAAGACCCCGTCACCCTCCAAAGATATTTACGGATGATCGAGGACCTGCGTTCGACCATGGCAAGGGGGGTGGACCTTGTAGAAGAAAAATGGATCCACAACCCTTATCTGAAAGAAGCTATTAACGAGGATCGGGAGGTGGTTTTTGAGGAGTGATCCCCGTATATTGCTTCATGACATTGTTACCTATTGTCAGCGAATCATTGAAAATACAGCCCATTTGCAAAAATCAGACTGGCTTTCATCCGGCTGGGATCAGGATGCGGTTGAACGGAATATTGAAAGAATCGCAGAAGCCCTAAACAAAATCAGGGACCATAACCCGGAACTTGTTCCAGAAATACCGAGTTTTGACCAGATCCGAGGCATGAGAAATATAATTGTACACCAATATCATGCAGTCAACCTAGATATTGTATGGGACTCCATGGTCAAGGACATTCCAGAATTGCAGGAGGCCGCATTACGTCTGCTCGCCAAACTTGATCCATAGTATGCCCCAAATGATGACGACTCCGACTCGGCCTCACCTTCTTTTCGTTCAGGTATGTAAGATTGTCTGGAAAAGTCTTGGTTCCCATGAAGTGAACAAACTTTACGACTAATGTCCGTTAAGGCTTTACTTTTGCCCAACTTCTAATCACTTTTTTGATTTTGCTAAATTCATTCCTTTTACTTCGGATAAAATAAAATCTCGAAAAACTTTCAGTTTTTTGGATTCCTTCAATTCATACGAATATGCCAGATATAGAGGAATTGGATCAGATTCCAAATCGGGTAATACCTGTATTAGATCCGGCACCATTTCAGCAACATAGCCAGGGAGTAAACCGATACCCAAATTATTTTTTACCCCTAGAAATACCCCATAATAATTGTTGATTATCATTTGATGATTTACCTTCAAGTTCATAATCTCGTTAATGAAAGCCTTTGCTTTAGGTGCATCCAAAGCAGAATTCCTTTGACTGATCAAGCGATGTTCACTCAAGTCTTCAATCTTTTCAGGAATCCCCTCGCTACAGGCATATTCCTGAGTCAAGTATAGTCCCAAAGAAGTCGACATAATTTTTTTTCGAACAAGATCAGCTTCAGATGGTTCCTTCATTCTGATGGCTATATCTGCCTCACGCATGGGGAGATCAAGAATTTTATCATCCAATATCAAGGTCAGGTTGAGATCAGGATAGCTTTTGAACAGTTTGGGTAAGCGAGGAGAAATCCATAAAGTACCAAACCCGGTTGTTGTTGTTACGCGCAATTCACCGCGGGCCAATTCCCTGAAATCCTTGATCTGGTTGGTGGCTTTCGTCAGTTGCTTATCCATGATTTCAACTGCATCCAGAAGAATCATTCCCTGCTCGGTAAGGATGGTTCCTCTTGCATGACGGTGAAAAAGCTGGGTGGACAGGTCTGCTTCTAGCGATCTTATCCGCCTGCTTACCACAGATTGGTGCAATTGAAGAATTTTACCAGCGCGATAGACTGAACCTGACTTGGCCACTTCAAGAAAGACCCTGAGTTTATCCCAATCATGTAAAGATAAATTCTGATCGGACATCATTTGTACCCGTGTAAAAAATCAACAAATCTATTGCTTTAATTGTATCCAAGTTGAAACAAATCAAATTGAATACAATTAACTACGGCCGAAGTCCCTCCATCAACCGGAAGGTCAATTCCTGTAATCCAATAACTCTTCTTGCTGGTCAGAAACATTATGACTTCAGCTACTTCCTGTGGTGTTCCTGGTCGACCTATACGGTTTATCATTTGGGCAGCACGCTCGCCAAAGGCAGAAATAAAATCGTCAAGTATCCTGGTCTCTATGGCTGCCGGACTAACCGAATTAATTCTGATGTCCTTCTGCTTAAGTCCTTCACAACTTGCAATGGTCCAGACGATTACTGCTTCCTTGGATAAATCGTAGGCTCTTACATGATTTAATTCCTCTCGCTTACAAAACGAAACCAGATCAGAAAGATTCGCAATAGAGTTCAAACGCTTTATCTGGGGGAGGTTTTCTTTCCAATTTGAACCTGCCTTGGAGGCAAGGTTTACTATTGAAGAACCAGGATTCATTTTAGGAATGATGATTTCAGAAACTTTCCTCAAGGCCATAAAATTGACCAGAAGAATATCAAGCTCCTTCGATTCCCTAGGAGGCAAGCCTGCAGAATTTATCAACACATCAAAATTTCCTACCAATTCATGCTCGAGTTCATGCAGGCTGTCCACATCTGTAAAATCTGCCTTGATCCAGGTAACATCCTTGATATCGGGTTCCATGATATCAATAATCACTATTTCTTCTGCAATCCCCGATAGCAGATTGCAACATTCCATACCCATTCCACTGGAACCGCCGGTAATTACCACTCTCATTAATTTCTCTCCGGGTTTAAGAAATCTGTATAAGGCTAATTTAACAAAATATAATTGTGTTATAAGATAAATTCAGTTTTTCGAAGGTTAAGAATGGTAGCCGAAATTAATTTTGAATCAGGGATTACCAGAACTCCTGTTCCTTTCGAAGGAGAGGCCCCAGATATTTTGCCGGAATCTATTGCCAGACAATATCCGAATTTCGAGCAATTACTTTCTCATACAGCGGGCTGCAGCCCATATTTGAATAGTTTGATCAATACTGATCATCAGTGGCTGGAAGAAATTGCGGAGCAAAATCCGAAGGACATTCTTAATCAACTCTGCTCTTCGCTGGAACATGAAAATGTTACCCAAACAATCAAAAACCTGCGATCAAGAAAGAAAAAGATTGCTCTTTTAACTGCGCTAACAGATTTGGGAGGAATCTGGAACCTCTTTGAGGTTACCGGAGCTCTTACCCAATTTGCTGATTTTTCATGCCAAACACTTTTATCAACACTTGTCAGTGAGTCTGTCGCAAAAGGAAGATTGAAATTGGACACCGAGATGGATTCCAATGGTTTAGGTGGAATATTCATACTTGCAATGGGAAAGATGGGAGGGGGAGAACTTAACTACTCCTCCGATATAGATCTTGTGGTATTGTTTGATGAAAAGAAACATCCCGTAAATCGTTTCAATTTTGTAAAGTCTGAATTTGTTAAAATCACCAGGAAATTTGCCAAACTCATGGGTGAGGTTTCTGCCGAAGGGTACGTGTTTCGAACTGATTTGAGATTGCGACCGGATCCTTTTGTGAACCCCGTTTGTATCTCGGTCGGAGGTGCCGAAAGATATTATGAAAGCTTTGCAAGAACATGGGAGCGGGCTGCATACATCAAGGCTAGGCCCTGTGCTGGAGATATCGCTTCAGCTCAAAACTTCCTTTCCAATATAGAACCTTTTGTGTGGAGGCTTAATCTGGATTTTTCTGCCATTCAGGACTCAAGTGAAATGAGGCTGAGGATTTGGGAAAACAGGGGAACTGGTAATTTGGAAAACCTGCCCGGGTTCAATTTGAAACTGGGGAAGGGGGGTATCAGGGAAATTGAGTTGTTTGTTCAAACATTCCAAATGGTAGCTGGAGGCAGGGATCAAACCTTGCGGGTTCCAGACACCATGGGAGCCTTGGCAGCCATTAACCGCAAGGGATGGGTAGATGATGATTCAAAACGAGTCTTGGAGGAAAGCTATTATAAACTCAGGACTTGGGAACACAGAGTTCAGATGATCAGGGATGCCCAGACACATGCCATACCCAAGGTAGAAAATGAAATCGTTCGCATGGCCGCCCTTTATGGCGAGGATAATCTGGGTAAATTCCTAAAGGAAATAAAAGTGACACTTGAGGGGGTTCATAAAACCACCGAAACCTTTTTTTCAACCGATAAAGAAAACCAAGTCGAATATGATACCTCCTTCATGGAGGAAAGCGATTGGGAAATGGTAAACAACTGGCGACAATTACCTGCCTTCAGAACCGAGAGGGCATCCAAAATATTCGCAAGACTACACCCCACGATTTTCAACCGATTGGCCAGATCAAGCCATCCACGGGAAGCGCTGCTGCAATTGGATGGTTTTCTGAGGAGATTGCCTGCGGGTGTACAGCTTTTCTCACTATTCGAGGCCAACCAGCATTTGCTGGAACTGTTGGTGGATACTTGTGCCATGGCTCCTCGATTGGCATCATCCCTGTCCAATAACACACAGGTATTTGATGCTGTCCTTGAGCAGAATTTTATCGTTCCCCTGGAAGACGAAAAGGTACTTGAGAAAACCCTCTGTGATGGTCTTGACAGGGCTTCGGATTTCGAAAGTGTACTCCGAGTGGCCAGAAGATGGAACAATGAAAACAATTTCAAGGTGGGTGTGCATCTGCTGAAAGGATTATCTAACTGTGAGCAGGCCGGTAAATCCTATGCTCGACTGGCAAATTGCGTAATCAAGTCATTGGTACCATTTGTTGTTGAGCAATTTTCCAGCACTTATGGCCCACCACCTGGTAGAGGATTTGTCTTTTTGGCAATGGGCTCACTGGGTGCCGAAAATCTGACTTCACAATCTGACCTGGATTTGATCATGATCTATGATCCCCAAGAGGAAGAGCATTCCCAGGGCAAAAGACCCCTAGCAGTTCAAGTATATTATGCCCGCCTTACACAGGCAATGGTTTCTGCACTTTCATCCCAGATGGCTGAGGGAAAGCTCTTTGAAATCGATATGAGGCTTCGGCCTTCGGGCCGAAAAGGGCCGGTTGCAACCTCCCTCAATTCATTTATCCATTATCACGAAAATAGTGCCTGGACCTGGGAACATCTT
>WTGT01000005.1 GCA_011523445.1 Paracoccaceae bacterium | reverse complement strand
TTTGAAAATCAAGGAATCTCTGTAAAATGTTTAAAAAGAGGTTCCCTTAATATAATTAACACCTTTCCTTGTTTCCCAGAACTTCTATCTGTTGTCTTGGCAGAAATGACTCTGCCATTCAGTAATTTATGTTACCAAGCAGTAATTCATAGAAGAATAACGAACACAGAAGGGGCAGTTTTTACCGCCCCTTTGCCTTTGTATGTGGACAGTATCTACCACAATAAGGGTTTGCCAATCTAAATACATAATTCCCGATTAAACTTAATCCACAACAAGCCCACTTGGTACTTCGTTTGGTCTTCCCAACCTCCCTTTTATGCTTTCTTCTCCAGTCAGAGCATGCAAAAAGGCAATCAGTTGCTGTATTTCCTGTTCGCTCAGTTCAAGGGGTTCAATGTCGATGAAATTTTTGAAGCGTGCCATTTCCAAGCGATCTTTGTGAATAATGAAATCCAATCTTTCGGCTTTTTCAAATGATGGCAGAATAACCTGTGATGAATCCCAGTTTTCTAAACTTTCCATGGGGTTAAGGTGATGCCTGATTATACCCTCAAGGGTAGCATAGGCACCGTTATGGCCATAGGGTGCAGTAAGGCCCACATTCCTCAATGAAGGAGTCCGAAACCTGTAGGAATCCTCCCATCGATCACTTTCACCCAATCTCCCAACATCCCTGACATGAAGGTCAAACTTGCGGGTTCTGCCTGGTCCCAAAGGTGGTATTGCCAAAGCATGAAACCTCTGGTCGGCAAACAATTTGCCACTATGACAGGATGAACAGTTTCCCTTGTCAAAGAAAATTTCCAATCCCGCAAGTTCCTCTGCATTCAAGGCATCCAAATCACCATTCAAATATTGATCAAAGGGGCTATCGAAACTTCTCCATTCACTTCCCATGAAAGCCCCAAGTGCATTGCCGACATGAGTGATATCAATGTCCTTGAATGAATCCACATCATCGAAAGCATCGATGAAAAGTGATTCATAGTCGGGTATGCCCCTGATCCGGTCAATGAGAAGCGGCCAACCATAGTCAATTCTTTCATTGACTGCCGGGGAAATTTCATTTTCCTCAAGGTTGCCCATCATTTCAACTTCACCAATCAGGGGAAACAATGATTGTGCTGCAAGAAGTGTTTCCAGACCTTCAGGTAAAAACTCTTCGGCAGGTGTGTTGAAACCTTTTTCAAAGTAATCATCAGTACTGACCCTGCCGTCATTAAACATCTGGGTGATTTCCTTGGCCCCTACATTGAAGAGGGCTTGGGAATTTCTGGGCATTCTACGCCTGATGGTTTGGTTATCGGAAGGTAGGGTCCGATTTTCTCCGATTCCTATTCCTCCCTGCCCCAACCCTAGAGACAAACCATCAGCGCTGTGCAAATCATGGTGATGGCAGGTTCCACATGAAATGTTTCTGTTGCCGGACAATATGGGATCGTAAAATAGCAATTGTCCCAGTTTCGCCTGATTTTCGTCAAATGGCAGAAAATCACTTTCTTCCAATTTCAGGGATTCCGTCAATTCCCGGGAAAGATAAAATTCTCCAGCCCTGGCAAGTCCTGAAAGGGCAAAAATCAAATAAAACGTAAAAAACGAAAATTGAACTATTTTGAAAAATCTCATTTTTGGTAAATTTGCATAATTATGATTCAGACAAAATTCCTGTTTTTTTCGATAATCCTTTTTATCCTGATTCCGCTTCATGGCAGTAGCGATATTGAATATGCCAGAGATCTCATGGAATCCAACAGATTTGAGGAAGCCATGGCCGAGCTTCTTCCCGCCGCTCATTCCGGCAATGCCGATGCCGAGGAATTGATCGGTATCATGTATGCCTTGGGACTTGGCGTTCCCCAGGATGATGTCAGAGCCTTTGAATGGTATCTTAGATCTTCCATGAAAGCTCATCCGGGAGCCCAATCCGGAGTGGGTTGGTATTATGAAACGGGAAGAGGTCTGGAAAAACCTGATATCGTTAGGGCTTACATGTGGTACACTCTTTCGGCAATTGGGGGTGATCCCGATGCCAAGATCAGTCTTGAATTTCTTGTACCGAAAATGACGCTTGAGGAAATAAATCAGGGAAAAATTTTGGTACAAGATTACAGACCCTGGATGTATCCCTTAAGGTAATCCCCTCTGTCGATGGTTAAGTCATTCAAAGGCTTACCGGTTTGGCAAACCTTTTCAATTGACCCGATTCAGGATCCCGCAAAGGTTCTGAACTATATTGAATTAGATAGGCACGTCGGCTTTTGTCAGTGATGTTTTCCCCTGAACTATGCAGGGTAAGGCTGGAAAAAACAACGATCATTCCTTCTGGACCAATAACCATTGATCCTTCATCTGAACCGTCATAACCAACCAATTCCTTTGAACCCTCATCCCAATTGTGGGTATCGATATAATTTTGTTCCTTGAGGTTACGTGGCAGAATTCTGAGGCACCCGTTTTTTTTATTTGCCTCATCAATGGCCATCCAGACACTAATATATGGTTTATGATCAAACCCGACATAGGCACTGTCCTGATGCCAGGCAAAACTTGCTCCGGTTTTTGATCCCTTGACTACGAATTGCTCGTTGAACAAATAGCATTCACTGCCCAATACCCTGGAAGCTACCTTGGCAGGTGGCCCGGAGAGGATAAATGATTCCAAGCCTTCAAACTCTTCATGACGATGGGCAAGAAACCTTCTTCTTTTCCCCAAACCGATTTCATGACGGTCACCACCACCATCATCGACCGGTTCATCAAGAAGGGCATTACAACAGTTTCCAAGAAGTTTCAGGTCACTCTCAGATAAGGCTTCTTCGGCAATGAAATAACCTTGATTGTCAAACTTGTCCAATTCAACCTCCTGTAACGAAAAAAGGAGGCCATCATGGTTGGCCTCCTTAATATTGACAAAATTTAGTTGATGATTGATGCGTTCAGCATGTCAATCTCGGCCTCAGCAGCTGCAGCTGCTTCAACCAAGGCATCAAACACTTCCTGACCACCCTTAACGTTGGACTTGAACCAATCATAAACGGGAGCAGCAGCATCCTTGAACATCTGCTTTTGCTCAGGGGTTGGAACATAGATGTTACCACCGATCTCAACAAAATCAGTATACGCCTGAATGGATTTTCTCTTTGGTGAAGCAAATGTTGCCTGCTGAAGCTCAGTGAAACCGTTGGCAACAACCGCCCTTAGAGACTCGGGCATGCTCATCAGTTTCTCGTTATTCATCCACCACAGGGCACCCATGTAGGCATGACCATCAAGAGTGATGTATTTCAATCCGGCATCGGGGAATTTCATACCCATAATGTCGGTAATACCGTTCTTGGAACCTTCGACGACACCAGTCTGGAATGATGTGAACAACTCGGGCCAGGGAATTGGAGTTGGGCTGGCACCCAATGCCTTGACAAGTTCCTGTGGAAGGTCGGCAACAACAGTCCTGATCTTCAAGCCTTCCATGTCGGCTGGTTCCTGAATGACTCTTTGGGTATTGGCAAAGTTTCTCCAACCGCCGGTATTACCAATGGTCATCAGTCGAATGGTACCGTTTGAATCTTCCAGGGCCATTTGACGAAGAATATCGACAAATTCACCACGAAGAACAGTCTCGGCGACCCGGTCATCCCTCAGAAGATAAGGCAGGTCAAAGATCTGGACATAGGGGAAGATGCCTGCTGCACCACCTGATGTGGAGATATATACATCCATGGTGCCATCAGAAATTCCCTGAAGGCATTCAGCACCGTTGGCACACAGCTGGGTTCCGGCAAAGATTTCGACCGAAATCGCGCCGTTTGAACGGGATTCTACGTAATCCTTGAAAACGACAATCCCATCATAGTCTTCATCGTTCAAGTCTGGACCAACAACAGCTCTCAGATTATAATCTGCGGCGGTTACGGAACCCAAGCCAATCATCAATCCGAACAGTACTGCCACACCCAACTTAACAGGGTTAAACAATCTACTTAACATTCTAGTTTTCTCCTAAATACTAAAAAAACGGGACTATGGTAAACTGGAAGACGATACCAGTTTCCTTGCGGAAACCGATTGCCTCACCTCCCGTTCTTAAATTACTTTTTTTGAATATGGAATAAGAATTCTATCCTACTCCATCAGCCCCCTTATATATATTTTGGCAGTAATCTGCAACACAATTTCACAATTACCTGATAAACCCAAACAATTCAGGAATAAACAGGGAAATCGGCGGTATATAAGTGATCATAAAAATAACCAGTATTTCTACAGCCAAGAAGGGCAATATGGTTTTGGCGAGGGATTCAACCCTGACACCAGATATGCTTGAAGCTACAAACAGAACCAGTCCCATTGGTGGTGTAACCAGTCCAACAGTCAAATTGACTGACATAATGATGGCAAAGTGAACTGGATGAACTCCCATTTCAATGAAAATCGGTGCAAGTATTGGTCCCAGGATGATTATGGCAGGACCAGCATCAAGAAACATGCCAATAATGAAAAGTAAAATATTGATGAGAAACAACAAAACCAGAGGATTGGAGGAGAGGCTCAATACCCATCCGGCCAGAATTTCCGGGAGGTGACTCAATCCCACGATAGCCTTGAAGGCCATGGCAGCTCCTACCAGCAAGAGAACCACGGTAGATGACAAGGCAGCCCTGACCAGTACTTCCGGAAGATCTCTCCAAGTCATGGTCTTGAGCATGAAAATGCTGATGATCAGCGCATAGGCAACGGCAACGGCAGAGGCCTCCGTCGGCGTAAATACACCAGCGAGAATTCCACCCAAGATGATTACGGGTGTCAATAAAGGGAAAAAGGCCCTGGCTGCAGCTCCAAGCCGCTCTCGCCAAGTTGCCCGCTTTGAGGCAACGGGGAAATCATTTTTCTTGGCAAGATAGCCTGTAACTATCATCAGGCCAACACCAACCATGAT
>WTGT01000107.1 GCA_011523445.1 Paracoccaceae bacterium | reverse complement strand
GGATGTCCGGCGGGTACATGGGTTGCCCTTTTGGCTTCATAGGTTGTCTCTGCACTCCCCCGGGTAATCAGCTGCTTCGGTTTGTTCAATTGATAAAACCAGAGTTTGGAGGGATCGGTATGGGACCATTCCAGACTTCCCTGATCGCCATACACCTTGAAATTCAAACTGTTTTCATGCCCTATTGCAGCCTGCGAGACCCAAATCAAGCCAATGGCATCATTTTCCAGCCGGAGGTTTACGATGGCATTATCATCTACCCTCCTGGTTTTTATGAAGGCACTCAATTCCGCCGAAACGGACCTGACCTTTAGGCCGGATACATATCTGAGCATATGAAACGCATGAGAACCTATATCGGCAATGGTACCTCCCTGACCGGAGCGGGCTGGGTCTGTCCGCCATTCAAAAGTTTTCAGCCCCGTTTCCTCGATTGGAGTAGCCAGATGACCTTGGGGATATTCGACCTTTATCATTTTTATTTGACCAATATCGCCTCGCAGAATTCTGGCCTTCGCTTCTCTTACCAAGGGATACCCGGTATAACAATAGGTCATCATGAATACACGGTTGGAACGCTGGACAACATCCTGAATCTCCCTTGCTTCATCGAGAGATATGGTCAAGGGCTTGTCACAGATCACATGGATACCCCTGCTGATGAATGACTTGATGGGGCCACCATGCAGGTGGTTTGGTGTTGTTATTACTACTGCCTGTATACCATCCGGTCTGGCACTTTCCTTTTCAGCCATTTCCTCATAGGTCCGGTAGTTTCTGTCTGGTGAAACGCCCCATTCGTGTGCCGATGCCAGGGAAACCTCAGGGTTGGACGAAAAAACTCCTGCGCAAAGTTTGTAGCGGTCAAACATTTCAGCCGAGGTGCGATGCACCTTTCCGATCCCGCCAGTCTTTCCACCACCCACCATGCCATAGCGGATCGGTGTTTTGTGATATGTCAAATCCTATCTCCTTCGTGTATAAATACATTCAAGAACTTAAAAACTTCCTTCTGCGTAAGCATAAATTTACCTTCATAAAATTTATTGAAGGCCGTAGCATATTTTACTCAGTTAAAGTAAGCAAAATAACCAAAACAAACAAATACATTACATTGAAATATTGTCCGGATTCGGGATTGGGGAAAAATGGATTTTGGTCTGAGCGAAGAACAGGAAATGATCGTTTCGACTGTCAGGGATTTTGTCGAAACGGAAATTTACCCTCACGAAAGCGAAATAGATAGAACCGGGGTGGTTCCCAGAGAGCTGGGGATGGAAATTGCAAGGAAATGCAGGGAAATTGGTTTTTTTGCCTGTAACCTGCCAATTGAAGTTGGAGGTGGTGGGTTAAATCACCTTGATTTTACCCTTGTTGAAAGGGAATTGGGCCGTGGAACCCAGGGTTTGACGGTTTTCTTCGGCCGTCCCTCCGGCATTTTAATGGGTTGTACGGATGAACAAAGGGAAAAATACCTGTACCCTGCTGTCAAAGGTGAAAAATTTGACGCTTTGGCAATGACTGAACCCAATGCCGGTTCTGATGTCAGAGGCATGCAATGCACCGGCAAACAGGATGGAACCGATTGGATAATAAACGGAACCAAGCATTTTATATCACATGCAGACATTGCAGATTTCGTCATCGTGTTCATTGCCACGGGAAGTGAGGAAACGCCCCGTGGTCCAAAAAAGAAAATAACTGCCTTTCTCGTTGATCGTGGCACCAAAGGCTTTGAAATTGCAAAGGGGTACAATTCGGTCTCCCATCGTGGCTATCAAAACTGCATATTGAGATTTGAGGATTGTCGATTGCCGGAAGCCCAGATTCTTGGTGAAGTCCACAGGGGCTTTGAAGTTGCTGAAACCTGGCTTTATGCAACCAGATTGACAGTTGCTGCCACAAGTGTAGGAAGAGCACGCAGGGCCTTTGAACTAACCCTTCCCTATGCCGCTGAACGCAAACAATTCGGCCAGCAAATAGGCAAGTTTCAGGGAGTAAGTTTCAAACTGGCAGACATGATCACAGCCATTGATGCAGCTGACTTGCTTACCCTCTCGGCAGCCTGGCGACTTGACAGGCAACTGCCCGCCAATCGGGAAATCGCAAGTGCCAAGCTTTATGCAACCGAAATGCTTGCCCAAGTAACCGATGAATGTATTCAAATTCATGGTGGTATGGGGCTTATGGATGACTTGCCGTTTGCAAGGTTTTGGCGAGATTCCAGGGTTGAAAGGATTTGGGATGGGACCTCCGAAATACAGAGACATATAATCGGACGGGATTTGCTTCGGCCCCTAGGGGGTTAACTCCGATGGTGGATCTGAATAAAATTCTACGACCAAAAACCATAGCTGCCGTTGGTGGCAACTGGGCCGCCAGCGTTGTCAAGCAGTGTTTGCTGGCCGGGTTCGACGGAACCATATGGCCTGTCAATCCTAACCGAAAGGATATGTTGGGCATACCATGTCTACCATCAATAAGGGATATTCCCGAACCACCTGACTGTACCTTTATAGGTGTAAGCAGGGAAGAATCGATTTTAATCATGGAATATTTGGCTGGGGTGGGGGCTGGAGGTGCCGTATGCTTTGCATCCGGGTTTGCCGAATCGGTTGCGGAAGACAAAAGAGGAAAGGAATATCAGGAAGAACTTGTCTCTGCCTCGGGTTCCATGCCTTTTTTGGGACCCAATTGTTATGGCATGATAAACTATCTGGATGGCATACCAATTTGGCCCGATGTTCATGGCGGGAAAAAACGTGATAAAGGTGTGGCAATAATCTGCCAGAGTTCAAACATTGCCATCAATATTACAATGCAGTCCAGAGGCTTACCCCTTGGATATGTAATAACAACCGGCAATCAGGCTAAAATCAGCATGGCGGCTATTGCAAGTGACCTGTTGGAAGACCCAAGGGTAACTGCCATTGGGTTGTATGTTGAGGGTTTTGGCGACATTCGTGAGTTTGAACAGCTCTCTCTTAAGGCAAGAAAAAAGAAAATCCCCATTGTTGTCCTGAAGGTCGGAGAAAGTGACCAGGCTACGTTGTTGACCTATTCACATACCAGTTCCATTTCAGGCTCAGCAGCAGGTTCCCGGGCATTCCTGAAGCGTTTGGGATTTGGTCAGACCTCCACCATACCCGAAATGATCGAAGCATTGAAAATCCTTCACTTGGGTGGACCACTCAAGGGTAGAAAGGTGGCTTCCATGTCCTGTTCCGGAGGTGAAGCCTGCCTGATGGCCGATCTGGGGAACAAAATCAACCTTGATTTTGTCAATCTCAATACTCGGCAGAAAAAAGCCCTCAAAAATGCTCTTGGTTCCAGGGTTCATCTGGCCAATCCCCTTGATTACCATACCTATTTATGGGGAAACGAAGATGAATTGTTGAAGGTATTCCAGGGAATGATGCTGGGAAATCAAGATCTGCTTTATCTGGTCCTGGATTTTCCCCGCGAAGATAGATGTCAGGGCTTTGGGTGGAATGAAACATTAAATGCATGGTTCAAGGCGAAGGAAATGACCGGTGCCCGGACAGCAATTGTTTCTCTCTTACCAGAAAATATGTCTGAAAACCAAAGTGAACACCTGTCAAGTCGAGACATCATCCCTCTTTGTGGCCTACAAGAAGCCCTTAATGCTACGGAAATTTGTGCGGATATTGGTGAAGGATGGGAATCATCCGATCCTGTTCCAATTATCAAGGGTCTCAATTCGGGTACGGTTTTTACAACTGAAGATCAGAAAATACGCCACATCCTTTCAAACCGTAATGTTCCATTTCCAAGAGCTCAATACTTTGCCAGCAAAGTGGAAATCGAAAGCAGCATTGATGAATTGAAATACCCGGTTGTACTCAAGGCACAGGGGTTGTTGCACAAAACCGAGAGCGGAGGTGTGGTATTGAACCTGGCATCGGGTGAAGCCTTGCTTGAAGCTGCAAAAAGCATGGATTCCCCAAACGGATTCATTGTCGAAGAACTTGTATCCAACGGTGTGGCAGAAATAATGATCGGAATAACCAATGATATTGCTACCGGTTTGATGCTCACCTTGGGAAGTGGAGGAATCCATTCCGAATTGTGGCAAGATGTGCAACATTTATTGTTACCTGTCACCAAGCATGAAATAGCAACGACCTTGGGAAAATTGAAAATTTACCCTCTCCTTGAGGGCTACCGGGGCAAACCAGGAGGTGACATCAAGTGCCTAGTTGAAACAATTGCCTGTCTAACCGATTTCGCCACTGCAAATCATCAATCTTTGGTTGAGATTGAAATTAATCCCTTTATTTCATTAGAAAAGGGTGGATATGCCGTGGATATTCTGGCTCGATTTACAAATGAAAGTGACAAATTATGAAACAAGCACCTGTGAAAACCCACATCGAAGGAGGCATTCTGGAAGTAACGATTGACCGACCAAAGGCCAATGCCATTGACCTTGAAACCAGTCGTCTGATGGGTGATATCTTTATGGATTTCAGGGACAATCCCGATTTGCGTGTGGGCATTGTACGTGCCGAGGGAGAAAGGTTTTTCTGTGCCGGCTGGGATTTGAAGGCTTCCATGGATGGGGATGCCGTGGATGGGGATTATGGTATCGGTGGCTTTGGCGGTATCCAGGAACTTGGAAACCTGAACAAGCCCCTCATATGTGCAGTCAATGGTATTTGCTGCGGTGGGGGTCTTGAAATCGCCCTATCCTGTGATTTGATCCTGGCAAGTGCAAATGCCACCTTTGCCCTACCCGAAATCAGGGCAGGAGTTGTTGCCGATGCTGCATCGGTCAAATTGCCAAAAAGGATACCATACCATGTTGCAATGGATTTACTGCTAACTGGAAGATGGTTTGATACGGATGAAGCCTTGAGGTGGGGAATCGTCAAGGAAGTGGTTGCATTTGATCAGCTCCGGGAAAAGACCTGGGAACTTGCTAGATTGCTTGAAGCAGGACCTCCACTAGTTT
>WTGT01000162.1 GCA_011523445.1 Paracoccaceae bacterium | reverse complement strand
TGGATAATGAAGTACTTACAAAAAATGACTTGGTTAAACTTCTTCGTAACCGATATGGTCTCACCTATGCTGTTTCGAAAAAATTTGTTGATTCCATTTTCCTGAATATGCTTGATAGTCTTTCCAAGGGCGAGACGGTCAAGATATCATCATTTGGTACATTTCAGCTCAAATTCAGGGCAAGCCAGGAAATATTGGATGTAATCACGAGAGAGGAACGAACAGTTGGTGCCCATTACAAGGTCAAGTTCATACCCTCGAAAAAACTCAAGGAAAAAATAAACGGGTAATTTCCCGGGAACGGTTTTGAATTGTCCCCTGAATACAAAAACCATAAGCAAATAGGTACGGTTTCCAAGGAACTGGGTCTGGATCAATCAACTCTCAGATACTGGGAAACAAAATTTCCGATTGTCAAACCTCAGTTTCAGGACAACAAGCGACTTTATGATGAAGCTTTGATAACCCTCTTGAAGGGAATCAATCTGCTGATCACCAAGAAGGGATATACCACGAAGCGGGTTCAAAGATTGATTGAGGAAAAGGGTGGGGACCATATCATAGAGATAGCAGAACTTCCCTTGATTCGAGATTCAATACCTGAAGTGATTGACCCTGAAGAGGAATGGGATAGTTTGCTCTCCGATCAGGAGCCCGAGGCTGATATCGAAATCCAGAATGAAGCTGAACCTGTAGGCACAATTGTTGACCTCTCTAACCTTAGGGAGATACTTAAATCAGCCAGTTTCGGCATAAGTCTGGGTCTACCCGAAGATGGCAAGATTACCCTGGATGAATCAGCCCGGGAAAATCTGGAAAAACTTTACGGAAAGTTGGAAAAAATTAATTCGGGAATGGCCTGATTGAATATTTGAACATATGCCCCATAATAATATATCTCACCAATGGTGGTAGAAACCAAAAATTCTGAAAATTCCACCATGTCGGGCCATAGCGCAGCCTGGTTAGCGCGTTCGTCTGGGGGGCGAGAGGTCGTGAGTTCAAATCTCACTGGCCCGACCATTTAAGTTACACATTCAGTCAAGAAAGCAAGTTGTTAATGGAAGAGAACCTTTTCGAACCAAAAGGCATCTTGCCGGACCATAAGATCAAGCAAATGTGTAATCAGGGCTTGATTCAGGCCACCCATCAAATCACGGAAAGCCAAATTCAGCCGGCCAGCCTAGATTTGAGACTGGGCAATATTGCCCACCGGGTACGGGTTTCCTTTTTGACCAACAAGCAGGGCCGAATAAAAAATCGAATCGAAGAATTCGGCATGCATACCATCAGTATCGAAGAGGGTGCCGTTCTAGAAAAGGGCTGTGTTTATGTTATACCCCTGATGGAATCATTGCATCTCCCCAAGGGTATTTCTGGAGTTGCCAACGCTAAGAGCACTACCGGAAGGCTGGACCTCCTTACCAGGCTTATTACCGATCATGGGTCGGAATTCGACCGAATTGAAGACGGCTATATTGGACCTCTGTATGCTGAAGTATGCCCACGTTCCTTTTCAGTTTTTGTCAGGCAGGGTACCCTGTTGAACCAAGTCAGGTTTGGCAATGGAACCAACCAATTGTCAGAAGAGGATTACAACCAGATTTGCAAGGCCAATGGAATTGATTCGGACAAGGTGAATATTGAAGATGGCCTGGATTTTTCGGTTGACCTCAAATTGGAAGACAATCTGGTTGGATACAAGGCCAAACAACATACCGGTATCATTGACTTGGCCAAGTCCAATAATTACTCCCCCAAGGAGTTCTGGGATCCGGTTTATTCCATCAACCAGCATATCATCCTTGATCCTGGTTCCTTTTACATACTTGCCAGCCAGGAGGAAGTCACCATTCCTCCCGGGTATGCCGCTGAAATGACACCGTACATACCGATGGTGGGTGAATTCCGGGTGCATTATGCCGGTTTTTTCGATCCCGGTTTCGGCTATCGTGGAACTGGAGGTGCCGGCTCCCGTGGTGTACTCGAAGTAAGATGTCATGAAGTTCCATTTTTACTCGAACATGGCCAGAAAATGGGCAAACTGGTATTTGAAAAAATGATGGCAGAACCGGAAAACCCCTATGGTTCACAGAATTATTCAAATTATCAGGGCCAAAGCCTGAAACTGTCAAGGCATTTCAAGGTTTCCGATTAATTCCTATTGGAAATCCGCCAATAACGTATAGTCCTTCAGCAGTTTTTCTGTATCGATCTCTTCGGGTTTTTGACGAAGAGACAGGGCCTTTTCAGCTCTTTCCTGAGCCAAATCGTTCATTGTCCCGGATTCAGAAACAATATCAATCATTTCCCCCATTTCGCCATTGCAATGAAGGATAATATCACACCCAGCATCAATGGACTCCCTCGCTCTTGATTTAATGCTCCCACCTAGGGCAGCCATTGAAAGATCATCTGCCATCAATAAACCATCAAAACCGATTGAGTTTCGTATGATATCAATCATCTTGGCAGAGGTAGAGGCCGGTTTGTCAGAATCAATTTCAGAATATAGTACATGGGCTGTCATGCCGAGGGGGACGGTGTTCAGTTTCTTGAACGAAATGAAATCACTTTCCTCTAATTCTGTCTTTGTTTTATCACAGACCGGCAATTCCTCATGACTATCCTTCGTGGTACTGCCATGACCCGGAATATGCTTTAGAACAGGCAAAATACCTCCCTGAAGGCAAGCATCAGCCACTTCTGTGGCAATAGCTGCAACCATTTCTGGACTAGATCCATAACATCGGTTCCTCAAGACCTGATGCGTATACTCTGTTGCCAGATCTCCGAGTGGTACACAATTGGTATCAATTCCCAACTCAAGCAGTTCCGTGGCAATATATCTGTATTGAAGCCACATCAGTTTTTTTGCTACTTCTAACGGCAAGCGGGTACAAATATCCAGTGCCGGTTCCCAATCCCTCCAAAGTGGTGGAGTCAGGCGTTGTACCCTACCTCCTTCCTGATCAATCAGAATTGGTGCAAAGTATCCGACTGTCTCCCTTAGTTCGTCCGTAAGTTTCCTGATTTGAGATTTGTTTTTCAGGTTACGGTTGAACAGTATAAACCCGAAGGGTTTAACCTCCTTGAAAAAGGCAATCTCATCTTGTGACAAACCAGTACCCTTGCAACCGAAAATGTATCCTCCATAATTCATTGTCCCATCAAAGTCCTTATACATGAAGGATGTCCTCCTGCCTCAATTCTGGCACAAAGAGAATCGGTTTCATCCTCCGAATCAAAACCTACAATATAGAGTCTATACGAAACAGATGTTGAACCTTCAAAGGTTTTTATTACCCAGTCCTTGGAGGCAAGGTCCCGGGGGTACTTCTTGAAAATTTCTCGCCAATTATTTGAAGCCAAGTTATGATTGGCATAAGTCCCAATATAGGCAATAATTTCTCCCTCAGGTACTTCGGCAGGCATTAACTCCCTGCCGGTTATAACCAGTGTTTGATCATCCTCATTTTGTTCTGCTTCCTCTGAGGCATGAGGAGTAGTTTCCTTTTCCCATGGGATTTCACCCAGTTCAACCTGGATAAAAAATTCATCCAAGATTTCTTTGCCGGTTTTTATTGCCTCGGCATCAACCTCTTCTGAATCTTCTTCCAACTGCAAGGGAATGCCCCTAGAATTCAAGGAAAGCAGGTCGGCAGGAAGTACAACTGGCATAGGTGCATAACCGGTGGTAACCAACTCCTCATTGAACGGATCACCATGAACCAGTACATTTACCCTGTAACCTGTATGTTTGGATTCCTTGCCACCAGGATCCTCAGGTTTGACCCAAAGGTTGGTTTCTGCCTTGATTATAGGAATGTTCGATTCATCCTGATTGCCTGTTATCTCATAATGCAACACAATTTGAAGCAGAAAAAACAAGATGCCGAGGGATGCCAAGACAATTAGCACCTGAAAAACCCTTTTGGCCAAAATCGGCCCTTTGTTGATAGCGGGATAATCCAGGATTGAGGTTTTCATCGGAGTGTCAGATGGATTTCCAAAACAAGGGTCACATTTCCGTTAAGGGTTTGACTCCCATCATCTCCAGCCCCTGGTGAATGATTATGCCAGTTGACCTAGCCAATGCCAGCCCGGCTATTGTCTTCTCAGGATTACCACCCTGAAGAATTCGAAGACTGTCTTTTTCCTTGCCTGATGACCAGAAACTGTGGAAACCGGAAGCAACCTCAATCAGATAGAAAATAATCCGGTGCGGTTCCCTATGGCTCGTGGCCTGTTCAATGATTCTTGGCCACTCGGCCAGTTTACGGATAAAGAATATGTGTTCCGGTTCCCTGAGATGCTCTCCATCGAAATTCAACAAAGTCTGATCGCTGGTGTCCATTCCGCTTTCTTCAGCTCGTTTTAACAGAGAACATATCCTGGCATGGGCGTATTGAACATAAAAAACGGGATTTTCCTTGGATTGTTCACGCACCTTGTCAAAATTGAAATCCAGATTTGCATCATTTTTACGCATCAACATCACAAAACGAGTAACATCCGAGCCAACGGCATCAATGGCTTCACGCAATAATACAAAGTTGCCTGCACGTTTGGACATTTTCAATACCTGATCTTCAGATATGACATTCACCATCTGAATAAGTTTTATCACAAAACTTACCTTGCTTTCGGAAAGGGCATCAACTACTGCGGTCAATCGCTTGACATAACCACCATGATCAGCACCGAATACGTTAATCAATTCGTCATAACCTCTTGAGACCTTGTCAAAATGATAGGCAATATCAGGTGCAAAATAAGTCCAGGTTCCATCCGATTTCTTGATTGGCCTGTCGACGTCATCTCCATATACGGTCGACTTCAACAGCATTTGTTCACGGGCTTCCCAATTCTCGGACGTTTTGCCCTTGGGTGGTTCAAGAACCCCCCAATAAATCAATCCCTTTTCCTTTAGCTTATCAATGGCCTCTTCTATTCTGGCTGTTTCAACTATGGATTTTTCATGAACATACTGATCCATTACAACATTGAGGGACAGGAGATCATTCTTGATCAGTTTCAACATTTCATTGATGGAGAACTCACGAAAGGTATCCAAC
>WTGT01000216.1 GCA_011523445.1 Paracoccaceae bacterium | reverse complement strand
GTATTTACACGCATTAAATTCCAATATACAATAACCTAACATCAGGCCCGACTTATGTTGAATTATAAAGTTTGTGTAACAACCTCTGCCTAAAATCATTGCCCATCATTTCAATGATTTCGGAATACTAGATGGGTAAATAATTCCCCCAAAATAAGATCGGCGCAATTTGAGAACTGGTAATTTATCGAAGAGACTTTATTCTGAGAAGGATTCAATTTCCCCGGGGTAGGGGGGATTACAACCACTTCGAGTGCAATTGATAGCAGCTGCAATCGTACAAAACTCCAACATCTCGCCAAGCTGATCTTTTTCGAGATTCTGAATCATGTCCCTGGTAGATATGCCTTTGTTTATCAACCAGGAATGAATTGTACCCATCAAGGTATCACCCGCACCCACAGTATCCTTAACCTCGACTTTGGGAACCTTTTTGGAAATGTGATTATTCCGTGTGAAGAGATTACAGCCCATTTCTCCTGCAGTGATTATGATCATCCTGTCTTTTTGATCCAGCAAATCATGAGCAAACTCTTCAGGTGCTAAATCTGGAGCTATGAATTCAAGGTCCTTGTTGCTTAGTTTGATGATACTGGCAAGACCAAATAAATGATTGATTTCCCTAAGCCATTTTTGCCTGTCATCAATAAGATTGGTTCGGACATTTGGATCAATTGTGATTACAACCTTGTCAGCCAATTTGGAGGCCAGGTTGAGAATTCTGTCAGATGCTGGTGGCTCAATCAGCGATATGGAACCTACATGCAAAAAACTACCTGGTGTAATAGTTTCCTTGTCAAGAACTGGATTCAGGTTCTTGTTGGTCGAATTCTTGTTGAAGAAGGCGTATCTGGGCTCACCATCCTCATAGCTGACAAAAGCCAGGGTAGTTGGAAGGTCACTTCTTTCAATGAGGGAACAATTGATATTATTGCTTTGCAAATGGTTGAGCAAATGGTCGCCAAAGAAATCATGTGAAAAATTACCCAGAAAATAGGTCTCACAACCTGTTCGGGCGGCTGCCAAAGCAACGTTGTATGGTGATCCACCTGGTTTTGGAATGAAGGCCGTTTCCCCATTTTCATTGGCCCTTGGAACAAAATCAATCAGGGCTTCTCCAGTAATGTATAGCGTCATGTTAATTCACAATCGAGTAATAGAAACAAGGTATCTTAATGGACAGAAGTAATGGCTTCGCTAGCCTGCCTAACTGCCTCTTCGGTCAGCTCGAAATCTTCGTCGGTCAAGACCAGACTGGGGTATAATTTGGTAGGTGTTTTAAACAATCCACATTCCCTCAGTACCTTATTGAAGGTAAGGTTTCTTGAATTGTTAGAGAAAAAGACATCACGATAGTTTTTTACCGACTTGTCTGTAAAGACTATGTCAAAGAGGGTTGGATGCCCGACAATCTGATAGGGTAACCTCGATAAATCCAGATATTTACGGTAGATTTCCATTATCCGTTCGCCATGGGAGTACAACAAATCGTAGGATCCTTTTCGTTGAAGAATTTCCAGGGTTTTCAAGCCGGCAATGGAAGCAATGGGATTACCTGACAGGGTACCCATCATCATAAGCCATTTGTCTTTTCCAACAATGGATTTGTCAAAATGGTCCATGATGTCTTTTTTACCGGTAATTGCCGCAAGTGGGAAACCACCACCTATGATTTTCCCCAGGGTACATATATCGGGAACTACACCATAAACTTCCTGTGCACCCCCATAGGCAAACCGAAAGCCGGTTACAATTTCGTCAAAAATGAGCAAGGCATCATGCTTGTTGCAAAGTGCACGGACGGAGTCCAAAAAGCCTTCTTCGGGAGGAATTACCCTTTGGAACGGTTCCATGAAAATCGCGGCAATTTCTCCCTCGTATTCATCCAGAAGGCTTTCAAGAAAACTGGCATCATTGAAGGGAGCAACAAGGGTATCCCGTCTGATCGATTCCTGAATTCCTGCACTATCAGGTACCGCTTGTGGAAAATTGGCAAGTTTCGTTGGAGCCAAACTCATCTGGGCTTCAGAACCCATGCCATGATAACCACCCTCGAACTTGATTATCTTGTCCTTACCCGTGTGCGCTCTAGCCAACCTGACGGCATACATGTCCGCTTCTGATCCAGAGGACAGGAACCTGACTTGCTCGGCACAGGTTACGGCATTGATGATTTCTTCTGCCAACTCCAGTGCAATTGGGTTATTGGCCATGAATGTCGTACCGTTATCTAAGTGGGAAGCCACAGCCTCGATAACCTCAGGGTGAGAATGACCCAATATCAGGGGTCCTGATCCCATCAGGTAGTCCAGATATTCCTTACCGTCCTGATCCCATACCCTGCTGCCTTTACCCCTGGTTATGAAAACTCCAGCATCAAAATTCCCGAGAGTTCCTCCCGGGAATGACTTTCTTGCTCTTTCTGCAAGTGAATGTTCCATAAACCTGATAACCTGCGACTATTTTTGATGAGTGTCCGGTTCGACTAAGGATTTAGTGTAGTTATTCTACCGGTTTTCTTCAAGAATCATGTCACTGGTTTTCTCACCAATCATTATGGCTGCCGCATTGGTATTGCCGGATACGATTTCAGGCATGATGGAACAATCTGCTACACGCAAGCCATCAATGCCCTTGACCCTTAGCTGTTCATCAACGACGGCATCTTCCCCGGGTCCCATCTTGCAGGTTCCTGTCGGGTGAAAGATGGTGGTTGAGGTTTCTCTGACCCAATTGAGTATTTCATCATAACTTTGAACTTCTTCCCCGGGCTGATACTCACTTGAAATCTTCTCTTTCAGGGGTGACTGAGTAGCTATATTACGGGCAATTCTTACCCCATCAACGATGGTTCTGCAATCGGTCTCAGTTGCAAGATAATTTGGATGTATTTCCGGGTAAACCATCGGATCAGTGGATTTCAACCTGATTTCACCCTTGCTTTCAGGACGCAACTGACAAACGGAAGAGGTAAAGGCTGAAAAGTGATGAACACCCTTGCCAACGCTGTCAGCCGACCAGGGTTGCACATGGAATTGAATATCGGGGGTTTCGACATGATCTCCCGTCTTGATAAATCCATTCGCCAGACTTGCAGCCATTGTCATCGCCCCACTTCGGGAGGTAACGTACTGCCAAAACATCCCCATTTTGGCAATGAGACTGTTTGCTTCATCATTGAGGGTATTTTCGTTGCACTTGAAAACAACCCGGGCTTGCAAGTGGTCCTGAAGGTTTTTGCCAACCCCCTTGAGATCAGCCCTTACTTCTATTCCGGCATCTTGCAATTCCTCAGCATTCCCTATGCCGGATAGCATTAGCAAGTGTGGGGATCCAATAGCTCCGGAAGACAACACGATTTCCCCATTGACTCTGATCTCCTTTTCTGTACCGGAACCATCACGATAGAAGAGGCCCGTGGCCTTGCCATCTGTCAGTTTCAATCGGGTTGCCTGGGCCCGTGTGATGATTTTCAGATTGGGTCTGCTTTTCACCGGATTAAGGTAGGCAACGGCAGCACTGCATCGTCGTCCGTTTCTTGTCGTAATCTGGAAATAACCCACACCTTCCTGCTGTGAGCCGTTATAGTCATCATTGAATTTATATCCGCTAGCCTCAGCAGCCTTGACCCAGGCATCACAAATCGGTCGGTAGAAAGGCATCCTGGATACGCTGAGAGGGCCTGAAGCCCCCCGGAACTCATTACCACCGCCTTCATAGGATTCAGCTCTTTTGAAATAAGGTAGCACATCCTCCCAATCCCAACCGGCATTGCCCATTTGTCGCCATCTGGTGTAATCTTCCTGTTGTCCCCTAACATACAACAATCCGTTCAAGGATGAGGATCCACCCAAAACCTTTCCACGAGGCCAATCGATTTGACGTCCATTGACCCCTGGGTCGGGCTCTGTGGCGAAACACCAGTCAACACTTGGGTTGTGCATGGTCCTAAAGTATCCGATGGGAATATGAATCCAGGGATTCCAATCCCTGATCCCAGCTTCCAGAAGAACAACCTTGTTTTTGGGGTTTGAACTCAACCTATTCGCCAGAACACAGCCTGCCGAGCCAGCACCTATTACTGCGAAATCAAATTCGTCAGCCATGACTATTCTTTACCTTATTGACCGTAAATAAACTCTGGCAACCAAAGAGCCAATTGCGGGAATACAAAAACAAGAACCAAACCCAACAATTGGATAACCATGAACTGTAGCATCCCCTTGTAAATATCCGCCAAATCCCAGCTCGGAACAACACCCTTGAGGAAATAGGCCGATAGGGCCACTGGCGGGCTGAGCCATGCGGTCTGCAAATTAACGGCGACCAGAATACCAAACCAGGTAAGATTGACCCCAATCTTGTCCAGGGCAGGGATAAGGATGGGAATTATTATGAGGACAATAGGAACCCATTCAAGCGGCCAACCCAACAGAAAGATCAGAGCCATGATGATGATCAGGATAAGCGTTTCCGAAAGCTCTACGGAAAGAAGTATCTCGGTCAGCATGGTAGGTGTTCCCAACCTTGAAAAGACCGCGCCGAAGAAGTTGGAAGCAGCAACCAAGAACAGGATCAATACCGTAATTTCCAAGGTTTTGATCAGAGCTTCATAAAATTTTGCAAGGGTCAACTTTCGGTAGGCAAGGGCAAGTATTATCGCGCCCATTGCACCACAACCTGCGCCCTCAGTTGGGGTTGCCCAACCAAACAGGATAGATCCAAGAGAGAATGCCACTAGTCCCGAGGGAGGTACCAACCCAATGAAGAACTCATACCACAGATCAGAAAAATAGAATCCACCTGGTTTGACCTTCTTGACCCATTTGGCACCAAAGAGCATGATTAAGCCCCAAGCCAGGGGTATGATCAACCATGATAGTGGGAACAGCCCAGCAAGAGCACCGGAAAGGGACATGAAGAACAAGACAAAAAGAACCACGATCGAAAAGATGACTGTTACAGCCTCTAACCAATAGTAAGGTGATGTTTGAGGTTGCTTCTCAACTGGAAGAATTGGCCCCAGGTCAGGATTCAACCAGCATCGGATCATGGCATATGCTGCATATAGGGAGGCTAATAG
>WTGT01000114.1 GCA_011523445.1 Paracoccaceae bacterium | reverse complement strand
GGGTAACGTTAGGTATTCCCCTTTCATTTATTGGTTCCCTTGCTCTCTTTCATCCTGCAGACCTGACATTGAATCAGGGCACCCTGTTCGCATTTTTTCTGCTGATAGGCATAGTGGTTGATGATGCCGTGGTAGTCGGAGAAAGCATTATTGCCCACCGCAAAGAGGGAGTAACAGGTCTTGAAGCATCGATATCCGGAGCTCGTATGGTTTTTGGACCACTGTTTGTAGGGGCGATCACGACACTATTGGCACTCTTGCCCCTCATGTTCATAGACACAGGTGTATGGCAGGTAGTCAAGGTGATTCCGATCGTTGCTGCATTTGTTCTGACAATATCACTTCTTGAGGCTTTTCTTATCTTACCGGCTCATCTTGCCAATGAAAAACCGTGGAGTGCACCGCCACTCAGCAATTGGCAAAGAGCAGTTCGAAAATATTTGGATAAATTGCGTGATACCGTTGTCCTGTCTACAGCCTCATGGGCAGTTCGCAATAGTTGGCTTGCACTGCTGCTAACGGTTTTTCTGATCATGGGAGCCTTTTTGTTGCTCCGTTTTGAGACCGTCCCCGTAGTTTTGGCTGATGGTCGTGAAGGTGTAAATAACACTATCCGGGTCGAGATCACAATGCCAGCAGGAACCCCATACGCGATCACTGAAGGTATGGCAGAACACTTTCGAGATGCTGCGTTAATGGTCAATGATGAATTCGAGGGCAAGGCCATCAAATCAATCAGCACGGTTGTGGGGTCCATTCTAACGACTAGATCCGGTGAAAATGATCGCTATGGTGAAAATCTTGCCATGGTGACTGCACAGCTTTTTGATAAGGAAAAACGTTCTGCCGAGATTCTCGAAATTGAAAAAGCTTGGCGGCAATCTGCAGGCCAAATGGACCAAATCGAGAATGTTGAATTCTTTACAACGCTTATCAAGACCAGACCAAACCTATCATACTCACTTCGACACGAGGATTTAGCAGTATTACAGGATGTTGCTGCAAGTATTCAGGCCGAAATGAGGAATATAGCCGGGGTTTTTGACATCACGGACAATTTGAAATTGGGTAATCGGCAATTTGAAATCCAAATTACTCCCGAAGGGGAAGTTGCAGGATTCACCCCTGCCAATATTGGTACACAATTGCGGGCCAGGCTTTATGGGCTTGAGGTTCAGAGATTGCAGCGAGGAAATGAGGAAATAAAGGTTATTGTCAATTATCCCGAACAGAGCCGCACCAGTATCAGTGATTTAAGCAATATTCGTTTGGACCGCCCAGGTTCGGGACAGGTCCCATTATCAGCGATTGCCAGAATTGTTGAAAAGCAGGAGCTTGAAGAGATTACACAACTTGATGGCAACCGGGTTGTATATGTACATGCAAAAGCCGATACGGCTATAATCACACCGCGAAACGCTAGAAATCTGCTTGAAAATGGAATTGTTAAGGAATTGTCAGAAAAATACCCGAACTTGATCATTGATCGGGCTGGGGCAGCATTGGATGAAAGGGATACTTTAGAAACATTGAGAATACTCGTTCCATTATCCCTGCTGGCAATCTACCTGTTGATGGCAGCATTCCTGCAAAGTTATTGGGAACCGATTATTGCAGCCGCGGGAATTCCATTAACCTTTGTAGGTGCGGTTCTTGCACATTTGATACTTGGCTGGAATTTTACCTTCATGTCAGTATTTGGTATAATCGCCGCTTCAGGTGTTGTGGTAAACGATGGTCTGGTTCTTCTTGATCGTTATGGATCGATACGAAGGGAGTCTCCATCACTCCCGGCTGTAGCTGCATTGGTTTCTGCTACACGCCTGAGGTTCAGGCCAGTACTTCTCACAAGCCTGACCACGGTTCTGGGATTGTCCCCCTTGCTTTATGAGCGCAGTGATGTTCTTTTGTATATGGTTCCCTTCGCTACAAGTATACTTGGTGGTCTTATCATGTCGGGTTTGTATGTTCTCTTCCTGATGCCAGCAATGGTCATGATTGTCGAGGGCAGGAAAGAGTAAAACCATTTAGTAGAATCAAGAGAACGATTATCCCCCCAAAACTTTGGTTTGCTTGGGCTATCCGTTTTTAGAATTCAATACTGATGATTGTCCAAGCCTTATTTCATTCCGAAATGATTAGGCTAGTTGGTAAGCTATTATTGTTCCCTTGAAGCAAGGAATGCAAGAATATGTTCAGCAAGACTGTCCGGATTATCCACGGTACAATCAATCTTTATATCAGGGGCTAGAGGTTCCTCATAGGATGAATCGATACCAGTCAGGTTTAGTAGTTCTCCTTTTAATGCTTTCTTGTATAGCCCCTTAGGATCACGCTGTTGGCACACTTGGAGGGGGGTACTGACATGGATTTCTATAAATTCACCAGATTCCAACAGCTCTCGTGCCATCTCACGTTCAGCCCTGAACGGTGATATGAGTGTTACAATCACGACAAGACCAGCATCAACCATCAGTCTTGCCAATTCCGCCACACGTCTGACATTCTCGACACGATCCCCTTGGGTAAAGCCAAGATCCCGATTCAAACCATGTCTGACATTGTCGCCATCAATAAGGTAAGTGTGAATTCCCATGGCATGCAGCTTTTTTTCCAATCTATCGGCGACCGTTGTCTTGCCAGCCCCTGAAAGTCCTGTAAACCAGAGAACCATGGGATTCTGTTTCAGGGCCAGTGAGCGTTCCCTCTTGTTTATGGACATATGTTGCCAGGTAAGATTCGCTGATTTATCGAGCGGATAATTTATGACTCCTACACCAGAAGTGTTATTGGACTGTTTATCAATGATCAGAAAGGATCCCGTAAATCTATTGTCGTTGTAGGAATCAAAAGCAAGATCACGATCGGTCGATAGATTGCAATAACCGATCTGGTTGCACGATAATTCCTCGGCGGCTTGTGTCTCAAGCGTATCAATATCAATGATATGGTTAAGCCCGGTTACCCATGCACTCGCTTGGACTGTTGGCATTCTGAGTTCATAATTCCGTCCTGGAATCATCGGATATTCATCAAGCCATACAATACAGGCAGCAAATTGGTCCGAAACTGTCGGGGGAGTTAATGGATCTCCCAACATATTGCCTCTAACGACCTCTTGATCGTCAGCTAGTTCAAGGCTGATTGACTGGCCACTGGAAGCTTTCTCCAATGAGCCATTCGGGCCCAATATCTGTTTAATTTTTGATGTTTGTCTGCCTGGCTCAATTCTGACTTCACTGCCCACTGATATGATACCGGAGACCACTGTTCCACGCAGAAGTTGATGACTTTCGTTGGACGTATAGACTTGTTGTACAGCCATTCGAAATGAAGAAGATTTTAAAAAATTCGCATCAATGGATTCCAGAACTTCACCAAGCGATGGTCCTTCATACCAACACAAGCCTTTTGGTAGGGTAGAAAGATACGCCTGACTCTTTGTGGAAACAGGAATTGAAGTGATATCAAACAGGTCAATACTTGAAGCAAAGTTCATCAAATCCTTACATACGACATTGAAGTCCTCTTGCTTGAAATTACAAAGATCCATTTTGGTAACAACATGGATAAAATTGCGAATGCCCATGAGTTTAGCAAGGTAGGTTTGATGCTTGGTTTGTAGCTGGACACCCTTGTTGGCGTCTGTGATAATAACAGCAACATCGGCAATGGAAGCCGCGGTAACCAAATTGTTCAATTGAGCATCAACTCCAGGAATATCAGCAACTACATATTTGCGTCGGGGTGTAGAAAAATAATGCCATGTAAGATCATCTGAATTTTGAACTTTTGAAACACTCTCATCACTATCCTCATCTCGTGACATGATTTTGATGTCCTTGATCAGATTCATGAGTAAGGTTGACTTGCCACAATTCCTTGCACCACAAAAAACCAACCGAATCATATCATTTCTGAATTGGATACACGGTTCTTCTACCGTGCCTTTGGTAGAATCATGCATCAAAAATATCCTTCGCGTTTTTTTTGCTCCATGCTTCCAGTATTGTCAATAACTCGGCCAACCCGTTCTGAAGTGCCGGAATCTTGCAACTCGGCAATGATTTCATCCACGGACTTCGCATCAGATATCATCGCACCTGTCAGGGGCCAGCACCCCAAGGTCCGGAAGCGGATTTGCAAATGTTGCAATACCTCACCATCTTCAAGTTTCATTCGATCATCATCCCGCATAATTAGTTGTCCATGGCGACGAATGATTGGTCTTGAGGCAGAAAAGTACAGTGGTACAACAGGGATTTTGTTTCTCGAAATATAAAGCCAAATGTCGTTTTCGGTCCAATCTGAAAGTGGGAAGACACGCATGCTTTCCCCATTTGATAAACGGGGATTGCATAAATACCAAGGTTCAGGCCTTTGAATCATCGGTGACCAACGATGGTGCTTGCGCAGGGAATATACCTGTTCTTTTGACCGGGAAAATTCTTCATCCCGACGGGCTCCGCCGATGGCTGCATCAAAGCCATACTTATCCAGCGCCTGTCTGAGTGCAACTGTCTTCATTACATCAGTATATTCCTTGGAACCATGACTGAAGGGACTTATTCCCTGCCGCTTGCCATCCTGATTGGTGTAAACAATCAAATCCACACCCAACTTTTTTGCCATTCGGTCACGGAATGCAATTATTTCCTTGAACTTCCAACCTGTATCAACATGGAGTAGGGGAAATGGCAATTTTTCTGGTGCAAAGGCCCGAATCGCCAATTCAAGCAAGACGGATGAATCCTTCCCAACCGAATACAGCATTACCGGATTGTTGAACTCGACCACTGTTTCCCTGATAATCCGAATACTTTCCGATTCAAGGAGTGACAGGGAATCATGATGTGGATTTTCAGTCATGTAGTTTGGCAATTGGATTTACCTGGATAATCTGCAAAACATCCCTTGACATTCATTCATTATCAGAACCAAAGTGATCTTCCAATGGACTTGCAAACAAGGATGGTTTTCTGTTGCGCTTAACGTGCCCCTTATCATCAATTTCCAAAGGTAATGCAAACTCTATATCATCTGTCCGTTCTGAACCGGATACCTCACCATGAACGATAGTCATGGCCAATGATTGGCATGTTGCTGTAGTCA
>WTGT01000342.1 GCA_011523445.1 Paracoccaceae bacterium | reverse complement strand
GCGATTAACTGCAATCGCCACGACTATAGCCGAACCACATCCAATCAAATAGCCCGATAAAGCCCCCTTGAATACTGTCTGAACCAGATCAATCCACAAGATGTCCAGACTATTGACGAAGGTTATCCCAATGATACTTGGAGGTGGCAGGATGACGCCCGGGACATTAAAGGCCCTGACTGTACCTTCCCAGATGACCAAAAGTGATATACCAAAAATTACGGGTATGGCTACCCGTATAGCTCGACTGGGAGGCAGTGAGGAAAGGTATATGTTCAAACCCCAGGCACAAAACCAAAACAACAAGATCAGGATAATGGCAGTCATCTGGCCAGTCCCATTCTATCAAGGGTATGCTTTTGGATCAAGCCGATCAGGCCGACCAGTATGGCAGCCAAAATTGCCGACCCGATCAGGGCCGACCAAATCTGAACAGTCTGACCATAATAACTTCCGGTCAATAATCTTGCTCCCAAGCCTGCTACGGCGCCCGTCGGGAGTTCTCCAACTATCGCTCCAACCAATGAGGCTGCAACCCCGATTTTCAGGGATGTAAACAAATAGGGCATGGAAATTGGCACCCGTAATTTCCAAAACAGTTGGTTTTTTTTGGCCGCATATGTTTTCAGCAAATCCATTTGAGTTGGATCAGGACAACGGAATCCTGCAACCATACCTACTGAAACCGGAAAGAAACTCAGATAAGCCGAGATAATTGCCTTGGGAACCAGACCGGATAATCCTATCGAATACAAGACCACAATGATCATGGGTGCCAGAGCAAGTATGGGAACAGTTTGGCTGGCAATTATCCAGGGCATGACACCATAATCCATTGCCTTGTTATGGACAATCCCAATGGCCAGCAGTACCCCCAATCCGGTTCCGATTATAAAACCGAGGAGTGTTGCGGAAAGGGTTATCCATCCATGATAAACTAGACTTCTCTTGGAGGTTATCTTCTTGTTTACGGTGGTATCCCAGAGTTCGATGATAACTTGATGAGGTGCAGGTAACAAAGGTCTTTGCTGAACCATGGTATCCTTGAGGATTTCCGAAAAGGTAACTTCAACCCCTGCCCTGCTGGCCTGATCCTTGGTCCAAGTGGAATTGAGAACAACCGAAAACCCATACCATAGAATTACAATAGCCATGGAAACCGTGGTTATTGGCAGAATGGATTTCATTGTCTCCGCCCGGCAGTTTTGCCAATCCACTCATTCATAGGAATGACTCATGCGCAAGCCCATGCGAACCCTTTGTGCTATCTCTATGAATTCAGGACTGTCCCTTATATCCAGCGGCCGTTCCCTCGGAAGCGAACTTTCAATGACTTCAACTACCTTCCCCGGGCGATTGCTCATTACCACAATCTTGGTTGAAAGGTATACGGCCTCGGGTATCGAATGTGTTACAAAACAAATGGTTTTACCGGTACTTTTCCATAGTTCAAGCAGTTGTTCATTCAAATGGTCCCTGACTATTTCATCAAGGGCACCAAAAGGTTCATCCATCAGGAGAATGTCAGCATCAAAGGATAAGGCCCGGGCTATGGAAGCCCTCTGCTGCATGCCACCTGACAGTTGCCACGGAAACTTGTTTTCAAATCCGGACAGGTGAACCAGATCCAATACCTTCTTGACCCTTTCATTCATTTCTGTCTTGCTGAACCTCATTATTTCAAGTGGCAGTTTGACGTTTCCTGCAATCGTACGCCATGGATAGAGGCTGGCTGCTTGAAATACATAGCCATAAGCTCTTTGCAACCGTGCCTCCTCGGGTGTCATGCCGTTAACCGTAATGTCACCTGCCGTGGGTTTATCAAGCGATGCTATGATCCGCAAGAGCGTGGTCTTGCCACAACCTGATGGGCCAATCAGGGACACAAAATCCCCCTGTTCAATATCAATATTGACATCCTTCAAAGCTTCAACGGGGCTATCCTTGGTTTGAAAAACCAAACCCAGTTTACGGGCCTTAATTACAGATTCGGTACCCATCACAACAGTGCTATTCATATTGGCCGTTTAATTCTAATAATCGCAACAAACTAAATGCCAGCCGGAATATTCAGTGGATCCCTGTCTATTTTCCTTGGAGTGTTCAATTCCTTCCACTTTGAAACAGCAGCATGGGGAGCGGGAAATGGCGGTCGTGGTACAAATCTGCCTCGGCCGGGTTGGGGCTGTGAATTTTGCCCCCAAGACCATATGACTTCCCCTCTGGACAGGGTATGGCGAGGTTGGCCATTGACCTTGAACCCTTCAAACACGTTGTAATCCAGAACTGATTTATGGGTGGTCGAGGTTATCGTTTTTGAAATCTTCGGGTCCCAAACCACAATATCCGCATCTGCCCCCGGTACCAATGCCCCCTTCCTGGGATAGATATTCAGGATTTTGGCAATATTGGTTGAGGTAACAGCTACAAACTCGTTTGGTGTCAGGCGTCCCTTTTCAACACCTTCGGTCCACAGGACTCCCAATCTTTCTTCCAAACCACCAGTACCATTGGGAATCAGGGTGAAATTGTCCCGCCCCATATGCTTCTGCTCGGTCGTGAACGCTGCATGATCCGTGGCAACCACCTGTAATGAACCAGCTGCAAGTCCGTTCCAGAGACCATCCTGATGTTCCTTGTTTCTGAATGGCGGGGACATGACACGGCGGGCGGCATGCTCCCAATCCTTGGAAAAATACTCGCTTTCATCCAAGGTAAGGAACTGGATAAGGGGTTCGCCATAAACACGCATCCCCTTTTGCCTTGCTCTCCTGATGGCTTCATGTGCCTGTTCGCAGGATACATGTACGATATAGAGTGGTACCGAGGCCGCATCGGCAATCATGATTGCCCGATTGGCTGCTTCACCCTCAACCTCTGGTGGTCGTGAATAGGCGTGACCTTCCGGTCCGGTAATACCCTGTTTCAGATACTTGGCCTGAAGTTCGGCAACAATATCGCCGTTTTCCGCATGCACCATGGGTAGGGCCCCAAGTTCACGGCACCGGTTGAAAGAGGCATACATTTCATCATCCTCAATCATCAGGGCTCCCTTGTAGGCCATGAAGTGCTTGAAGGAATTGACCCCCATCTCGACGGCATTGCCCATTTCGTTGAATATGCTTTCATTCCAACCGGTAATGGCCATGTGATAGCCGATATCGGAGCAAATCTGCGGTTGTGACTTACGATGCCATTCGTTGATGGCATTCTTGATTGAACCATCCTCGCCGGGAAGACAAAAATCGATAAGCATGGTGGTTCCACCAACCGCTGCGGCCCAGGTTCCCGATTCAAATGTTTCGGCTGCGGTAGTTCCCATAAAGGGCATTTCGAGATGGGTATGTGGGTCAATACCGCCAGGTATTACGTATGCATCCTCGGCATCAACATATTCATCCCCCTTCAAATCCTCGCCAATCTCCTTGATGGTTTCACCCTCAACAAGTATATCCGCCTTGAAGGTTCGGTCCGCCGTTATGATTGTTCCACCCTTGATTACTCTAGACATACAAATACCCCTGAAATCTAACTGAATATTATCAATTTACCACAATAGCCGTATCAACTACAGCATGAAACAGAACATTGGTTCCCTTTGCCGCCCACTCAACGGAAATTTCCTCGGCCTCATTATGGGACAGACCATCAACACAGGGACACATGATCATGGCCGTGGGTGCCACCCTGTTGATCCAGCAGGCATCGTGTCCTGCTCCCGAAATTATGTTACGATGGGAGTAGCCCAACCGTTCGGCGGCTTTCCTGACAGCTGAAACACAATCCTCATCGAATTTGACCGGATCAAATCCGCCAACTTTTTCAAAGGCTATTTCCAGATCCATTTTTTGGCAAATCTCTTCACCACCATTGCGAAGCCTATTTTCCATGTCCTTGATTACGGCAAGCTCGGGTGATCTGAAGTCTACGGTAAAGACAACCTTTCCCGGTATCACATTGCGACTATTGGGAAATACCTCAATATGTCCGGCAGCTCCCACTGCATCAGGCTTGTGACTCCAGGCGATTTCATCTACCAGCTCCAATATCCTAGCCATGCCTAACCCGGCATTTCTTCTCATTGGCATGGGAGTTGATCCGGTATGGCTGTCTTTGCCGGTAATGGTAACCTGCGTCCATGACAATCCCTGACCATGGGTAACGACACCTATATCCTTGTTTTCTGCTTCCAGGATGGGACCCTGCTCAATATGCAGTTCAAAAAAGGCATGCATTTTTCTGTTGCCAACCACTTCATCGCCCTGCCAGCCAATCCTGACCAGTTCATCACCGAATTTCTTGCCTTCAATGTCTTCCCTGTCGTAGGCCCATTGTTCATCATGCATTCCAGCAAAGACTCCTGAAGCAAGCATCGGTGGTGCGAAACGGGTTCCCTCTTCATTGGTCCAGTTGGTAACCACTATCGGATGCTTTGTCCTGATGTTCAGATCATTCAGTGTACGGATAATCTCCAGCGCTCCCAAAACTCCCAGAACACCATCATATTTGCCACCCGTAGGCTGGGTATCCAGATGTGAACCAACATATACCGGAAGGGCTTCAGGATCTACACCCTTTCTGGTCGCAAACATCGTCCCCATGCGATCGACACCGAGAGTCATCCCTGCCTGTTCACACCAAGACTTGAACAGATCCCTACCCTTGGCGTCATCATCGGTCAGGGTCTGACGATTATTTCCACCGGCAACACCAGGGCCGATTTTTGCCATTTCCATAATCGAATCCCACAGCCTTTCGTGGTTGATCAACAAATTTCCCATCGGAGAGTTCATGCTTTTTCCTTAATTATCCACCAATTGATATTCAATTTAAACAGTATTCCTAATTAGTTCGGGCCGTACCCTTCCCAACAATCGGAAAAATAATTCAATCTGTCGCACAGGCAAGAACATTGTTGGGATGCTGTGTCCAATTCAAGGGGTTTTCATCAACTGTTTGACCTGTCCTCTTGTCAACCATACCAGGTTGAAGCTGCTCCATTGTAATGCATCCATCAACGGGACAAACATTGACACAAAGGTTGCATGCAACGCATTCCTCATCGATGACTTCGAAAGTCCGGCCAGAGTTAATGACAATGGCCTGATGAGATGTATCCTCACATACAGCATAGCACCTGCCGCATTTTATGCAAAGGTCCTGATCTATTCTTGCCTTGGTCACAAAATTCAGATTAAGGTTCTGCCAATCTGTGACATTACCTACAGCCAAACCCTGATAATCAGTTACATTCTCGAACTGCTTGTCATTCATCCATTCCAATAGACCGGATTGCAACTCGCTGACAATTCGAAAGCCATATGCCATCGCAGCAGTACATACCTGAACATTTCCTGCTCCTAGCAACAGGAATTCCGTAGCATCTCGCCAGGTGGAAATACCTCCTATGCCCGAAATCGGCAGATCACTGGTTTCAGCATCTCTTGCTATTTCAGCCACCATATTCAGGGCAATTGGTTTTACTGCCGGTCCACAATAACCCCCATGAGTCCCTTTCCCGTCAATCGACGGTTCTGGGCTGAAAGTATCAAGATTGACCGAGGTTATTGAGGAAACTGTATTAATTAATGAAACAGCGTCTGCTCCACCCTTTTTGGCAGCTCTTGCCGGATACCGAATATCAGTAATGTTTGGTGTTAACTTTACGATTACCGGCATTCGTGTATTGGACTTGACCCAACGGGTGACCATTTCGATATAGTCGGGAACCTGACCAACTGCAGATCCCATACCTCTTTCACTCATGCCATGAGGACAACCGAAATTGAGTTCCACTCCATCAGCATTCGTTTCCTCTACCTGTGGAAGTATCCCTTGCCAAGACGCTTCATCACAAGGTACCATCAAACTTACGACAACAGCTCTATCGGGATAATTTCGCTTGACCGATTTTATTTCCTTGAGATTGACACCAAGCGGGCGATCGGTAATCAATTCAATATTGTTCAATCCCATCAGGCTTCTGTCCGGACCCCAAACGGCTCCATACCTTGGACCATTGACATTGACAATATGCGGATCCAGTCCAAGGGTTTTCCAGACAACTCCTCCCCAACCGGCTTCAAACGCCCTGGATACATTGTATTCCTTGTCCGTTGGTGGTGCAGAAGCCAACCAAAAGGGATTGGGGGATTTGATTCCTGCGAAAGTCGAATTCAAACTTGGCATTGTTCTACCTCAAATCTTGGGTTGCTGACCTATTTACTCAAATGACGATGAATATCCTCGGCGGCATCACGACCTTGGGCCACTGCTGTTACAGTTAAATCTTCTCCCAGGTTCGTACAATCTCCACCGGCCCAAATTCCCGGAACGCTTGTTCTTCCATGAGAATCGACAACAATCTTTCCGGCATCAATTGCCAGACTACCTGGGTCAAATTCAAGTTTCTGACCTATGGCCATGAACACCTGATCAACAGGGAGTTCAATCGTATCTTCGGTTTGTTGAATTTTACCATCTATGATTTCTGTTCTTCCCAGTATAAGTTTCTCGTCAGTACCATCCCCAGACATACCCAATGGAACAGCGTTGGTTAACAACTTGACACCATTTTTGAGGGCAAGATTTATTTCATGCTCTGAAGCACCCATATCAGATCTACTTCTGCGATAAGCAATTGTTACATTCTCAGACCCAAGCAGTTTTGATTGAACCCCTGCATCAATAGCAGTCATGCCACCTCCGATAACGACAACGTTTTTTCCGATGGGAATGTTTCCATAATCGCTTGCCAGTCGCAATTCCTCTATAAATGTTACTGCCTCCTGAAGTTTGTCCGAGCCAATATTTAACCTGTTTACATCACCCAATCCTGACCCCACAAAGACAGCATCATAATCTTGAGTTAATTTATGCAGGTCCTCAAGATCCTTGACCGTTTTATTCAACTGGAATTTGATGCCCCCGATTTTCAGCAACCATTCGACTTCCTGCTGTGCAAAATCATTGACGGTCTTGTAAGTTGCTATACCGGTTTGATTTAACCCTCCAAGAAAGGATTTTTCTTCAAATATCTCAACATTATGCCCATGCATGGCCAGCCTATGGGAACAAGCCAAACCGGCTGGTCCGGACCCGATTACGGCAATAATCTTACCAGTCTCATGTGCTCGCGTGTAGGGGTGAATGTTTTCGTCCATCAAGGTATCAGTGGCAAATCTTTGCAACCTACCGATTTCAACAGGCTCACTTTCTGCCACTTCTCTTACACAGGCGCCCTCGCACAGGTTTTCAGTTGGACATGACCGGGCACACATGCCTCCCAAGATGTTGCTGTCGAATATGGTTTTGGCGGCTGCCCTCGGGGTACCCGTAGAAATTTGCCTGATAAACAGTGGAATATCTATTCCCGTGGGACAAGCCGTTACACAGGGGGCATCATAACAGAAATAACACCGATCAGCCTCGACCATGGCTTCATGGGGACTTAGCCCGGGATTTATGTCTGAAAAGTTTACTTCATATTCGTCAGGTGTTAACCTAGCCGGAAGTGTTCCAGAAGAATAGACTGAATTACCCATTGCTCTATAACCAAATAACCTTCTTGATTGTGTTATGGGGTTGGATTACAAAACTGATATTTTGGCTTTCCAATCCTATGGTAGTAGAGTGGCGGCAGAGATTCCACCGCCACTCTTGTGAATTAATTGCCCAAAGCCTCGTCGGTAATGGCATGTGTCCATGCACCTTCAGGTGCCGCTGTAATTACCGGATCAGAACCACCAGCCAATAGGGTGGCTACGGTTCTTTCATAATCCGCGGGATCAAGCGTACCATTTGAACCTGCTGTCAATTTGGCAATCTCTCCCATCATCCGCTTTTGATGAACTTCGGTCTGAGCTCCGGTAGCATCATTGTCCAGGACAATTTCCGCGGCTTCATCCGGATTTTCCTCGGCATATTTCCAGCCCTTCATGGAAGCTCTGACAAAACGTACCATTTTATCAACAAAGGCAGGATCATTCAGGCTTTCTTCATGAACATAAATTCCATCCTCAAGTGTGGCAACACCCTGATCCTCGTACTTGAATGTAATTAGATCATCAGGTGAAATACCTGCATCCACAACTTGCCAGTATTCATTGTAGGTCATTGTGGAAATACAATCAGCCTGCTTCTGAAGCAATGGATCAACATTGAATCCCTGCTTGAGAACTGTGACCCCATCATCACCACCTTCTGTTGAGATACCTAGTTGGCTCATCCAGCTCAGGAACGGATATTCATTTCCGAAAAACCAGACTCCCAATGTTCTTCCCGGAAAATCTGCAGGGGAGGTCACACCTGATTCCTCCAGACATGTCAGCATCATGCCGGACGATTTGAATGGCTGTGCAATATTTACCAAAGGAAGTCCTTTTTCACGGCTGGCAAGAGCCGAAGGCATCCATTCGATTATCACGTCAGCACCTCCACCTGCTAATACCTGGGGAGGAGCAATATCCGGGCCACCGGCATTGATTTCCACATCAAGATTTTCCTCATCGTAGAAACCCTTGTCCTGAGCAACATAATAACCAGCGAACTGGGCTTGTGTAACCCACTTCAATTGAAGCGTTACCTTGTCTGCAGCATGTGCAGAAAAAGCCAACGAACCGAATAGAACGACTAAAACAGATAATAATTTTACCTTCATGATTTCACCTTTCATAAATTCAGCATACAATAATTCATACAATCATATACTTCCTAAATCCCAGCAATTTTCAAAAATCAAAAATTGTTGATTTATAAATTTTCAGGTCATAACCTGAGAATAAGGTTTGAGATTATACCTTAATTTTGCAAGAATTTAAAAAAAAGTTCGTTGCAAATAAAACCAATTAAATTCAGAAGCATTTATCCGAAAGTATTCATCAGTAAACAAATCCGTATACTCCAAGACTATTGTGAGAATGTTTTTACAGCAACACTAACAGTCATCAATGCCATCTTTGAATACAGTCCAGATCACTTACTGTTTTGTAAGCTATTGGTATGGATTCTGACTAAAAAACAAATTAACCAGATTGTAATTCCAGCAATAGTATCCGGGTTGGGATACTATTTACTTGTTTACTTTGTTCAAGCTGCACGAACCTTATTTGGGCCGTTGTTTCTGGATATCCTGCTTGCTAATTCCTCTGAAACAAGAAAAGCCAATTCCAAAGCCTGAGAGGAATTCAACCGAGGATCACAGACCGTATGGTATCGATCACCTAGATCTTCATCAGATACTGCACTCAATCCACCAGTGCATTCGGTAACATCCTTACCAGTCATTTCAAAATGTACTCCACCTGGAATTGTTCCTTCATCGTGGTGAACATCGAAAAACTGGTGAACTTCACCAAGCACATTTTCAAACCGTCTCGTTTTGTAGCCAGAAGAGGATTTTTCAGTGTTTCCATGCATCGGGTCACAAGACCAGATAACATTCGCTCCAGCTTCCTTTACAGCTTTGATGAGATTGGGGAGATAATCCGCGACCTTGTTGTTGCCAAAACGAGCAATCAGGGTAATCCGGCCAGCTTCGTTTTGAGGATTGAGTTTTTCCAATAGGACTTTTAAATCTTCTGGGGTAATACTCGGGCCGCACTTGATACCCAAAGGATTTTGTACTCCCCTACAAAATTCAACATGTGCCCCATCTGGCTGCCTAGTTCGATCACCAATCCAAATGAAGTGACCGGAACCAGCTATGATATCCCCTGTCAAGGAATCAACGCGACTGAGCATTTCCTCATATTCCAGCAACAGTGCTTCATGGCTGGTGTAGAAATCGACCTGTCTAAGGGTATTCAATTTTTCAGCATTGACTCCTGCAGCTTCCATAAACTCCAAAGCATCAGTGATACGGTTGGCAATTTGATGATACTTTTCAGAATCACTTTTCTCGGTGAATTCTAGATTCCAAGTATGTACCCTCGTGATATCGGCATAACCACCATGGCTAAATGCCCTGAGTAGGTTCAGGGTTGCAGCAGACTGGGAGTAGGCAGTTAGCATCCTTTCAGGATCGGGTATCCTGGAAGATTCACTGAACTCAATGTCATTGATCATATCCCCCCGGTAGCTGGGAAGTTCGACATCATCAACAGTTTCAACAGATGATGATCTTGGTTTGGCAAACTGACCTGCCATCCTGCCGATCTTGACTATTGGACGTTTGGCACCAAAGGTAAGGACAATTGCCATTTGCAGCAGAACCCTGAATGTATCCCTGATGGAATCAGCATTGTATTCCTGAAAACTTTCGGCGCAGTCACCACCCTGTAGCAAAAAAGCCTTGCCTTCACATACTTTTGCAAGTTCATTTCTCAACTGTCTGACTTCCCCGGCAAATACCAAAGGAGGACTCATTGCAAGTTGGTTTTGTACCCGGTCAAGTTTACCCTGGTCAGGATAATCTGGCATTTGAATCCGTGGCTTGCTTCTCCATGCCGATTTAGTCCAATCACCAGTCATTATTCATCTCCATCTACTGAATTTATACTTGATATAATCCGGTAGAAGCCAAAATCCAGACTGAAAAAACCACAATATTTCCTAAAAGGGTTCGAAGTGGGCGATTTATGCTAGTACAATCTGTGTCTAACGGGTAAGGAATTTACAGGTTTCCCCTGCATCAGAATGGTTATCAGGTACCATTCTGTAAATACTTCCCCTGTCCTCGGATATAAACCAAATTGACCCATCCGGAGCTTCCCTGACGTCTCTTACCCTTTTGGTTTCAGGTAGGGATATCTGTTCAGCTTCTTGAAAATTCCGATCTAGACCTATTCTCGAAATGTAATCAAACTTGAGTGAGCCCACAAATACATGACCCTCCCAATCCGGCCAAAGTTTTCCAGAGTAAACCATCAATCCTGATGGAGCTATAGATGGATCCCAATATAACTCGGGTTGTTCCATGCCTTCATTTGATGTACCGATACCGACTTTCTGGCCAGAATAATGAACTCCATAGCCGATTACTGGCCATCCATAATTCCTTCCACCTGATACCAGATTAACCTCATCACCACCTCGAGGTCCATGTTCGGAAACCAAAAGATTGCCATTTAAATCCAACCCTGCTCCTTGTGGATTACGGTGACCATAGGACCAGATTTCCGGTAGGATGTCATCTTTATGTACGAATGGATTGTTCTCTGGGACCGTCCCGTCGGAATTAATTCGAACAACAGTTCCGTTATGTGAAGTTAAGTCCTGAGAGGACTCTCGTTCTCCACGGTCTCCAATGGTAATAAAAATTGTTCCATCGGTGTTTTCAACAATTCTGGATCCGAAATGCCGATTTCCATTCGTACCTGGAACCATTTCAAAAATTTCGGTTTCATCCCGTAATTGGTCATTGTTGCGTGATAGTACCCCCCGACTGACCGAAGTTCCGGCTAACCCCCTCTGGTTTATTGCTGAATAGGAAAGAAAGATTTCCCTGGAATTCTGGAAATCACTTTTGGCAACTACATCCAGTAGACCACCTTGGCCCTTGGCAAAAATCTTCAAACCATGCTCAACCTTTGTTTTCCCTCCTCTCGAATCAAAGTGAAATAGATTCCCCCTCCTTTCAGTAACAAGTATTTCACATTCGGGTAGAAAAGCCACACTCCAGGGCACCTTCAGCTTTGAAACAACTCTTTCAACTTTGACCTTCGTGGATTCCAATTGGTATTGGGCACCATGTGTGGGTTGTAAACCCCATGCCAACAAACAGATTGACGTTATAATCAGGTATAATTGCCCAATCCCAATAAATTTAAACATTCCTAACTTCTCATCCTTTTACCCATCGGATCATGGGGTGAGGGCTTGATGACTTCAGCCGGAAATTCCTCGCTAATGATATGTGTTGTCAATTTGGTTCCCGGTTCAGAGAATTCCGTATCGACATAGCCCATGGCTAGGCTTTTTTGTATGGTGTGACCATATCCACCGGATGTGATAAACCCAACTCGTTTTGATCCATGCCAGATTGGCTCGTATCCGGTTGCATCAGAATTTTCGGTCTTGACTTCCAAGGTTACCAACCTTCGCTTTGGAGTTCCCCGGGATTCCTCCAAAACTGCTGATCGGCCGATAAAATCTCCCTTGTCAAAATCAATCCACCTGATAACACCAGCTTCCCCGGGTGTATATTCATTTCGGAATTCGGCACTCCAAATTCCAAAACTCTTCTCCAGACGCAAGGAACCCACAGCATAGAACCCGACTTCCCTGCCCCCTATTTTATCACAGGCGCCCTTCAGGATGTTGTAAAGTGTCAGGTGATCAACTGCCGCACAATTTATTTCATAACCCAGTTCACCGGTTACTGTTATTCTGGCAGTTTTGGTTCTGATTAATCCAATATCAAGCGATTCCAGTCCCATGAAGGGGAATTTTTCATTTGAAACATCCTTGTCGGCAACCATTTGAAGCAATTCCCGAGATTTTGGACCAAAAATGGAAAAGCCCAGAGTTGCATCGGAAATGTCTGTCACATCAACATTATCCATGCGGTTTTGGGCAAACCATCTCATATGCCATTCTCGCAGATAATAGCTACCCATTATCCACCACTCATCATCATCCCAGTTCAACACGACCAGATCACCCATCAAACGACCGGATTTAGCTAGGGCAGGTGCCAGTCTACAATGTCCTTTTTCGGGTAACCTGCTGGCAAACATCCAGTCAAGCCATTTCCTTGCATTGGTACCCGTTACCTTGAATCGTGAATATCCGGATATGTCCAAAAGCCCAACCTGGTTGCGAGATGCCTTGCATTCTTCCGATACAATATCAAATGCATTCGACCTTCTGAGTGTTGGTGTTTCCTCGAATTCCCTTGGCCCGAAAAAGATGGGTACCTCCATTCCCCAACTTTCACCCCACCTAGCACCGTTTTCGGTCATCTCGTTGTAGCTTGGTGAAGTTTTGAGCGGACGACCACCCCATAATTGTTCATTGGGATAAGTCATAACAAACCTGCGAGAATAAAACTGACCGGTTGTTTGTTTTATATACTCCCGATTACTAGCAAATTTTCCATACCGGCCAATATCCATGGCCCAGGGATCCGTTTCAGGTTCACCATGAATTATCCATTCGGCAAGGGTCTTGCCAACACCACCACCTTGCAGGAACCCTGCCATGACTCCACAAGCCAACCAGTAATTGGGTACTTCCCGTACCGGTCCCACTAATGGATTTCCATCAGGTGAGAAAGTAAATGCTCCATGGATCCAGGTCTTTACCCCAACCCTTCCCAATACCGGATATCTTCTTATGGCCCAGTCCAACTCGTCTGATATCCTGTCTACATCAGGTTCAAACAACTCCATGCCATAATCCCACGGCGCACCATCCATGCACCAATGTTCGTGCTCCAGTTCATAAAATCCGACCAGCATGCCGTCCTGGTCCCGACGAGAATAGGTAAATCCTTCCGGGTCGACCGATGCGCAGATATTCATGCTGCCATCTGCAAGTTCAGGTATCGAATCCGTAATGAAATAGTGATGCTTGAGTGGAGAAACCGGTAGTTCCAAACCCACCATTCTGCCAACCTGCTTGGCCCACAAACCGGCAGCGTTAATTACATGCTCCGTATGGATCGTTCCCTTTTCGGTTACTACTTCCCAACAATTGTCAGACCTTTGGATCAATTCGAGCACCCTATTGTTCTCGATTACGTCAGCCCCTCGTTTCTTGGCAGCAGAAGCATACCCCCTGACAGTTCCAGTGGTATCAACGAAACCTTCCCGATCAGTCCACAATCCCCCTGCCACATCATCGACATTCATGAAGGGATGTAGATCCTTGATTTCATCCTTGGTCATCAAACGGGAATCCTCAATGCCAATTGTCTGGAAAATTCTGTAGCGAGACAACAGCCATTCCCACCGTTCGGGAGCACAAGCGATGGTAACGCCCCCTTCCATGTGATACCCTATTGGTTCTTCCGATTCTTTTTCGATTTCATGAAGCAAATCGATAGTGTAAGCCTGCAGTGCCGCCATATTTGGATCAGCATTAATCGGGTGTACACCACCAGCAGCATGCCATGAGGAGCCTGCCGCCAAAACCGATCTTTCCAAGAGACAACAATCGCTCCATCCAAATTTTGCTAAATGATAAAGGACGGATGTTCCTACGACTCCTCCGCCGATCACGACAACCCTGTAATTTCGTTTCATATGCTTTGCCTATCTATAAGTATTTCTTATCCTTACCTTTCCTGATTATTCTGCAAGAATTCAACCAAAATTTTTGAATTGCTAAATTTGATTGTGGATAACATGTGAAGCCCTAAATTATTTTCTGTTAATATTCGAAACCTAAATGGAAATATATGAACAAACAGGTAAAACATAACTGGATAACGATCATCATTCCTGCTGCCGGCCTTTCCTCAAGAATGGCTGGTAAGGATAAACTGACTATACCAGTAGGTAATTCCAATTTGCTAAGACTGACCGCCGAAAAGGCCCTTTCCTCAATGGCTAGTGAGGTAATTGTTGTCACCGGAAGAACTCAGCATGCAAGAAACAGGACAATCAATGGCCTGGATATAAAACTTGTACATCCTGATTCCAGAATAAATCAAATGTCAGTTTCCATCATTACCGGATTGAATGCTGTACATTATTCTTCGGAAGGAATATTGATTCTCCTTCCGGATATGCCCCTGATTGAAACGGCAGACATCAATATGCTTATTGAAAATTTTCATCATGAGAAAATCATCAGAGCCACCAATAAGCATAAAGAGCCGGGACACCCTGTCCTATTCCCCAAATCTCTATTTCCTGCTATCATGGCCACCAAGGGGGACAATGGCCCACGTGAAGTCATTGCCATGAATGAAGACTTGCTGAAACTTGTCAAACTCGACAATGAAAAAGCGATGGTTGATGTTGACACCCCCGAAAGCTGGGATCAATGGATTTCTGAATATAACAAAACTGGTGCGGGCGAAGGGACTTGAACCCCCACTCCCTTTCGGGACACGGATTTTCATACCAGCTACAACTTTCGTTGCCCTTTACAGGTTTGTGGTCTGGACTATCCCTTCACCTTAGCTCATCACCTTAGGTGCTGTCCGTCTAGTCTCTACACCTCCCCTGAAATTCAGGGTTTGGCTCGGGATTACCATTTTAAAGGCTTCCCCGAATTTGAACAGTTCTACTTTATCGTTTCCAACTAAAGCACTCAAATCCTTAAGTCCGTTGCGTCTACCGATTCCGCCACGCCCGCATCTTAACCAATTGAAGGTTATATGGAATTATAACCTGAGTGGTCTCATTATTGGTTTACAATTATAATATTCAAGTGTTTTTGGTACTATTATCCAAAAATTCCCATCTTCAGAAATTATTCCGGTAGGGATGCCAGACAAAAACCCATTACCTGAGGAAATTCAAAATCAGAGTTTATAAATTCCTGTTCAATCAGGTTAGGCATGAATATTTTCGGGTCCTTGAAACCAAGTTCATCCAAATCAGCCATTATATCGCTTTCGTTCATCCTGTTGATCCAAGGCTCTCCCCTTTTTGCGACAAAATCACCACATTTTTCAGCCACAATTTTCCACTCACCCGGTATATCATCAGGTGGAAGCAGGAAGTCGAAAATGATCGCAGAGCCCGGAGCCAAATGTTCCTTCACAAATCGCAAGGTGTTCAAATAACCTTCCTTGGGAATGTAATAGGTAACCCCAAACCATGACAGGAGTGCTTTTTTGGAAAAATCAAATTCACTATTGCCAAGTACCTTATCAAGGGATTCGACAGAAAGGTCTGCCGGGAGGTAGCATATATGTGGTAGATTGTTTTTGTTTATTGGAGTCAATCTGGCCAATTTTTCAGTTTGGGTTACCTCAAGGTCGATTTCAAATACCTTAATGTCGGTCGGGAATTCGTCACCGTATGGTAAACTGTCATAACCTGCACCAAGGATGACAAATTGCTTCAAGCCATTACGGGCATAATCATCAAAGACTTCCCGGCAAAACTTCGCCCTGACAATAATTTCAGGTATGATTGGTGAAATTTTCTTCAAAGCAATATTCATCATGAACCGGTTCAGGCCTCTGTACTGGGCAACCCATTTCCAAAATCCTCTGCACAGTTCAATTGCCAATGGATCAGAATAAATCGGATTTTTTTCATGTAATGTATGCCCTGCCCTAGCTGCACACACCAACTCAGCAGTTTTACTAGGTTTTTTCATGGTACTTGCCATTAGAAGCCTTCCCTTAATTTAATCATGACCAATACGGGTAAAGATTAATGGTGCCCGAGGCGAGACTCGAACTCGCATGACCGAAGTCGGGGGATTTTGAGTCCCCTGCGTCTACCAATTCCGCCACTCGGGCCCAAACACTTCAATATTATCATTTGTAGGTAACTTCAAGTGTTGTTCTTAAGTTAAATTGGATGGAGGACACTCATAAAAATGAAAAATGTTTCCAGAAAACCTAGCAGTATGATTCCTGCTCTTGCTTTAATCGAACGAAACCTGAAGAAAAGAATGACACATAATATTATACATAACAATGCTTCCAATGGACCGAAAATATTACCATAATGGTCTGGGTCCCAATAGCTTATAGGACTGGAGTAAATCCAGTCACTCAGTGGCCAAAAATGTTCCCGGCCATCGTCATTATGAAGTGGTAAATCCAGGGCAAGATGCAGACATCCCGCCAATCCAAAAATTTTAACAACATCATTCTTAAAATAGAAACCTGCTCCTACGATAATCCCCCACACGAAAAAGGAATTGTCCACTGAAAAAATGTTTTGCCATTGATCGGAGTAATACATTTGCCCAAATACAATTCCCGGGGAAACACCAGCAAAGTATAGGTAATATACGGATAGTAAATAAAGGGAGAGATCAGGTACCAGCGACCCGATAATGGCAGCCAGATTAATTTTCCACTGGTTTGGCTTGGCAAAAGCAGCTGTACCAATGATCAGATGAGCTTGGGTATGCAAGTTATTTTTCCGTAATTAATTGGAGTAAATCCATGGTTGCTATATTTATTTTAACTTTTGAATGAACAAAACCAACTGAAAACACCAGAAGAATTTTGAACCTATTACTCTGATACGAATGGCAATGAGAACTTTGTACTACAAGGTAAAGGAAAAAGCCGGAACAAAATATGCTCTCTGGTTTTTAGCGCTCGTGAGTTTTTTTGAAAGTTCAATTTTCCCGATACCTCCTGATGTACTATTGATACCAATGATTCTTGCTTACCCCTCAAGAGCCTTCCTTTTTGCAGGTGTGTGTTTGGCTGCATCAGTTTTGGGAGGTATAGGGGGATATTTCATCGGGGCTTTTCTGTTTGATGAAATTGGGCAACCTATTCTTAATACCCTTGGGAAGGAAGCCTATTACAGTCAATTTGCAGATCATTATAACAATTTTGGTAATTGGGCGGTGATCATCGCTGGAATCACACCCTTTCCCTATAAGGTAATCACAATTCTATCAGGATTCACCGGTTTGAATTTCATGGTTTTTGTGATTTGCAGCATTTTGGCACGAGGTTTGAGATTTTTCCTGATCGCCATTCTCCTTTGGCATTTCGGTGATAAAATTCAGAACTTTATCGAAGAAAGATTGGGCCTCTTTTCAATTATTTTTGTATTTGTTCTGATCGGATCGTTCATATTTATAAGTCTGATATGACCAGAGTTTTAAATCAAAGTGCACTTTTGGCCACCATGGGTTCCATTGGTTTGTTGCTTGGTGCTTTTATTTTTCAGGAAATATTTGGTTTTGAGCCATGTACCCTCTGTATCTGGCAAAGATGGCCTCACGCAATTATTCCATTGGTTTTTTTCTTTTCAATCGTACTTCCACATCAAATTTGGTTTCTGAGCGGTTCCCTTGTTATGATCATTAGTTCACTACTGGCAGGTTACCATGTAGGGGTTGAACAGGATTGGTGGGAAGGTCTTGCTAGTTGTTCAACTTCCGATACAGGATTGTCCACGGAAATGATTCTTGATTTTTCGGAAGAAATTTCAGTGGTCATGTGTGATGAAATTGTATGGAGTTTCCTGAATCTTAGTATGGCTGGCTGGAATACGGTTTTCTCACTTATTTTGGCTTCTCTCTGGATCCTGACCTTCAGAAATTACCAAGACATTAAGCAGTAGTCCGTACCCAATCTAAATTATTACGGTAGACAGAAATTCTATAGGTATAACTGTACCTCCTGATAATACCCCTACTTTTTCAATATGTACTCGTAATTGAGAGAATCCTGACAAGGACAATAATAATAAGATTACAATTTTTGCTAAACAAAATCTAATTTGGCTCAAGCCTGTACACTTCTGAATCTCTCAGAATAGAATCTGATTGAGGATCTAGAAATATAGTCACACCCATTTGGAACATAAACTTGATATTGAATAACCTGTACAGCGACAAAAACTGCTTTTCGACCGGAGAAAGCACAAATACTCCATGGAGGAAACAAGGGAGTTGCAGGAATCTGGAGAGTCCGTTTGCAAATTGGATTGATTAGTTATAATAGAGAAGGTCAATTCTTTAAATAGACTACAGGAGTGTGTTAATGAATGAAATTAAAGAAAAGTTTCCTAGTGCCGTACACATGTATGCCAAGGAATGCCTTGATGGCAAACTCTCTCGAAGGGAGTTTATGACCAGGGCGACCGCACTGGGAGCTACTTCGGCAACCGCTTATAGCCTGATTGGCCTGTCCGCACCGCAAGCGGAAACCATGGCCATCCAGGATGGCGGAACTGTAAGAATTCAGATGAATGTTCGGGCCCTTAAGGATCCGCGAACCTATGACTGGTCTGAGATGGCCAATTTTACCCGTGGTTGGCTGGAATACCTTGTACAACTTAATGCTGATGGCTCTATCGAAGGTAGACTGTTGGAAAGTTGGAGTGCCAATGAAGATGCCACCCAGATTACCCTAAATGTTCGAAAAGGTGTGAAATGGAACAATGGTGACGATTTCACTGCTGATGATGTCGCCAGAAACATTGCTGGTTGGTGTGAAAAGGACGTTACAGGCAATTCAATGGCCGGCCGCATGGGTACCCTGATTGACCCTGATACTGGCGTTGCCCGTGATGGAGCAATCGTCGTTGTTGATAGTCATACAGTACAACTTAATCCATCACAATCCGACATAACTCTGATTGTTGGCATGTTGGATTATCCGGGTGCAATAGTACATTCATCCCATGACGGTGCAACAATGCTTGACAATCCGATTGGTACCGGCCCCTACCTCCCTGAATCCTTTGAAGTAGGTGTTAAGGGAGTGTTGGTAAAAAATAACGATCATGAGTGGTGGGATGCCGATAACGGAGCCTATCTGGACCGCATCGAGTTCCTGGACTACGGCACAGACTTTTCAGCCCATGTTGCAGGTGCTGAAGCTGATGAATTTGATATGTGTTATCAAGCCACCGGTGAATTTATCGAGCTTTATGAAACCCTTGATGGCTGGACTAGGTCTGCAGTTGGTACAAACGCTACCCTGATCTGCCGATCACGTCAAGATGGTTTGGTAGACATGGAGGATGGAACTCAGGTTCAACCCTACGCTGACGTGAGGGTTCGAACCGGTTTTGCCAAGGCAGTCGATAATGCCATTTGTTTGGAGCTTGGTTTCAATAACAATGGCGGATTGGCCGAAAATCACCATGTATCTCCCTCTCATCCCGAATATGCAGCCCTAGCACCCTTGACTGTTGACAAGGACGCTGCAAGGGGAATGGTAGAAGCAGCAGGCATGCTTGATTTCGAACATGAGTTGATTTCAATTGACACCGATTGGGTCAGTGCAACTGCTGATGCAATCGCCAGTCAAATGAGAGAAGCCGGTATCAAGGTCAAAAGAACCAATCTGCCAGGGGGCACCTTCTGGGATGATTGGCAAACTCACCTTTTCAGCATGACGGAATGGAATCCAAGACCACTTGGTGTCCAGATTTATGTCCTTGCTTACCGTTCCGATGGGCCTTGGAATGAAACCGCCTTTGCCAGTGATGAGTTTGATACCCTTCTGAGCAAGGCATTGACCTTGAGCAATGCTGAGGAACGAAGTGTTGTAATGGAACGCCTAGAAACTATCATGCAGGAAGAAGGTGTCATCATCCAACCCTATTGGAGAAACCTGAACCGTTTCCACAAATCCAATCTGGTTGGTGCAGATATGCATCCACAGTTTGAAATCCACAGTTTCAAATACGGATGGGCTGCGTAATCCATTTGCCCCAATAAAAGATATGAACGGAGAGGATAACCTCTCCGTTCATGAATTCCGACCTACTCTGCTTTAAACAGATTAACCATTTGCCAAAATGTTCAGGTTTATTTTAAGACGTCTTGGGATTACCGTAATCTCAGTGCTTTGCCTGACTTTTGTAGTTTTCATCCTCACCAACCTCGATGGCAATTTGGTCAAGCTCGCCAAATTCCTTGGTAGCCAACGGATGTCGCATGAGCAGGTTGATACATGGTTAGATTTAAACGGTTTCAACCAGCCGGATATTATAAGGTATGGTGAATGGTTGGGCGTCTTACCATCCTATCAATTGGTACAGGATGATGGCAAGATATTGGGCCGTTGTACCCGTCCTGGTGTTTCCCTTGAAAATACACCAAGATATTGCGGAATTTTTCAGGGCAATTGGGGGTGGTCGGTTATTTTCAGGGAAGAAGTCGACTCAATAATCTTCAAGCGACTAGCACTTACTGGATGGCTGATGCTTTACGTTATGTTGATCATGGTTCCAATTGCATTAGTGATCGGAATACTTGCCGGCATGCGGGAAGGTACCAGAACAGACCGTACCCTTTCCACTTTTTCAATAATAACCACGGCAACCCCCGAGTATGTTTCCGGAGTATTGCTGGTAGCCCTTTTTTCCAGCAATGCAGTTGGTTTGAAATGGTTCAAGGGTTCTGCTGCCTCGGCCATGGAAAACATAACCTTTGAAAACTTTACCCTTCCCGTTGCCACCATGGCTCTATACGGTATGGGCTATATCGCAAGAATGACACGGGCCTCCATGGCTGAGGTCATGACTTCCCAATACATACGAACTGCTCGTTTGAAGGGTGTCAGTTTTACTGCAATTGTATTGAAACACGCCCTCAGGAATGCCCTGATTGCACCCTTTACAGTCATCATGCTCCAGTTTCCCTGGCTGCTTACTGGAGTGGTAATCGTCGAAACATTATTCAACTACAAGGGATTTGGCTGGACCCTTGTTCAAGCTGCCTCGAACAATGACATTAATCTATTGCTGGGATGTTCCATCAT
>WTGT01000212.1 GCA_011523445.1 Paracoccaceae bacterium | reverse complement strand
GTTTGTTTACCGATTTAATTCAATTGGTGATTCCCCGGTCTTGTCCCCCCTTCCTGACGAAATCAGTTTGCCCCGGGGAACGGAGGTCGATGCCTTTACCCAAGCCGAGGATTGGTATTTGATACTAACGTCTGGAAATGAATTGTTGATTTATGACCGGCAAACCAATGAACTCACCCAAAAGGTCAAAATCCAAAATAATTGATTTTGAATTTTGTGATAATTGGTCATAATTAGATCATGGCTTTTCCACCAGAGTTTATTGATGAATTGAACAGGGTAACCTCGATTTCCCGAATATTGGGGAAGTTTGTTACCTGGGACTCAAAAAAGACCAAAGCCGCAAAGGGTGATTACTGGGCCTGTTGCCCATTTCATCAGGAAAAAACCCCCTCCTTCCATGCAACTGAATCCCGGGGAACATACTATTGTTTTTCATGTCATGAAAAAGGGAATGCCTTTACTTTCCTGCAAAAAAGCCGGGGAATGAGTTTTACCGATGCGGTCAGATTTCTGGCAGCTGAAGCCAGCCTACCTCTTCCCGAGCTTACCGGTAAAGAGAAGGAACAGGCTGAAAAGGTAAATTATTTAATCAAAATCCATGAAATTGCTGCCAACCATTATCAGGAACAGCTGTATTTGAAATCGGGCAAACCTGCTCTTGATTACCTCGACTCACGGGGTTTGAAACCCTCAATCATAGAAGAATTCGGTATCGGATATGCTCCTAACAATTTGGAAATTATCAAAATCCTTAATCTTGCAGGATTTTCCCAAGACCAGATAGTCGAGGCTGGTTTGGCCAAACCAAGGGACAATGGCAATGGGATTTACACCACCTTCCGGGACCGGATTATGTTTCCCATTCAGGACAGCAGAGCTCGTATAATCGCCTTTGGTGGTAGGGCCATGGATCCCGATACTCCGGCAAAATATCTCAATTCCCCCAACACCTCAATCTTCAACAAGGGGGTCGTACTCTATAATCTCCACAATGCATCATCATCAGTCAATGACGATAATCCCCTTGTGGTTGTTGAGGGGTACATGGATGTTATTGCCCTTCATCAAGCAGGATTTATTGCCTCGGTTGCCCCACTTGGAACTGCTGTAACTCCCGAACACCTCACCCAATTATTAAGGCTGTCCCAACAACCCATTCTTGCCATGGATGGTGATGAGGCAGGAATTAGAGCAGCCAAAAGAATAGTTGATCTAGTACTCCCTTTACTTGAACCTGGTAAAACCGTACGGTTTTGTACCCTGCCTGATGGGCTTGATCCAGATGATCTCATTAGAAAGAAGGGTATCTCTGGTATGAAGGATTGCCTCAACAAATCCATGGAATTAAATGATTTCATCTGGACTTCTGAAACCGTTGGCAAGAGATTCGATACTCTGAACTCAAAGACGGTATTGAGGGAAATCCTCAATGGAAAAATAAGCCTGATCAAGCATTTCGTTGTCCGAAATATCTACAAAGAGGATTTCAATAATCGATATTGGAAAAACTTTGTTCAAACTGCTCCAAAAGGTAAGGGCAAAAAACTTTTTGAAGCCAGTGAGCAATCTAAGCAAGTCAAAGAATCCCTAAATAAAACAGGTAAACTGAACAAGAGCAGCGATCTATTTCTTATGGAAGCTACATTGATTTCCCTTTGTTTACATCACCCTGACATCATTGAAAGTGAAATCGGAAACTTGGAATCTTATGATTTTGAAACTGAGGAATTAAATGGTATCAGGTCTGAATTGTTAAGGGAAACAGAAAGTAAGGCTTCTTCCAGCAACGGCTTTCTGAATATACTAAAAGAAGGGGAGTATTCTCAGGAAATTCAGGAACTTCTTGATATCGGTGAAATCAATATTCTTCCTGAAATCGCAGACCAAAACGCCCTCACAGAAGCAAGAGTACTTTTTCAGGAAATTCTGTACTGGTTGCAAATTCTACAAGAAGAAAAAAACCTGAAACAGGAACTAACAAGAACTCCTGAATTGGAAGACAAGGGCAAGTTATTGAGCAAACAGCTCAAGGATGCAACCTTGAAACGAGAAAGTATCGAAAGTAATATTCTGGATCAGGATACTGCCACTTCCCAAAATGGAATTGGTGAACAATTGGATGACACCGTTCGTCTGGAGGGCATAATTGCTTCGGCATTAACCACTGATAATTCTACATTTCAAGACGGTAACACTCACAAGCCTTCGGAAAAAACACCACCGTCAGATGATGATAATGTAGTCGTCATGGATAATTCCCACAGGGTTTCGAAGGAAGATTACGACGAATTGATGAATCTTGTGAACAAGTAAGTCATTAATCTTCTAAAATCATCATATTAACTGGATTTTGCATACTGAGAGTATCTGGCCAAATACTTTAAGTATCTTGAATCATTTGGCTTCTTGGTATCAGCAAAATGGAAATTCCTGAACCTGCATCTTTGAAAATTGAATCAAAAAAACTATCTATTGCTGTAATGGGCCTTGAGGCTAATACGCACTTTTAAACAATACCCGAGGTTATAAATATAGCCAAATGGAGGTCATCCGCCAAAAGCTATGAAGGATAGGCAGCCCAATCTTCCCCTGATTGTCAACAACAACGGAACTATTTATGGCAATTAATTCGAGTGATGAATTTGAAAATGAAGAATTTACCGAATTACTGAAAAACGGTGACGGAACGCCGATTTTTGATAACCCTGATTCAGATGACTGGGCAGAACTAGTTGAGGAAATATCAGCTCATTCTGACAAGGATGGAAACCTGCATCTTCGAGAGGTAAAAAATTTCCTCCTGTCCCTTTACAATTGTGAGGACAAAACGGAAAAAGTGCTGATTTTGCTAGAGGAAAAGGGTATCGATCTAATTGATGATGATAAGCCTTCGTCCAAACAATTTTCAGCCAACAATTCCTTCCACCTGTCCGAAAAGGGAAAGGAAAACCTTAGCCCATCAGGAGATGTTGAAGAGGAAGATGATTCAGATATTTCTCCCGAGGAAGAGCATAAACTCACACAACAGATCGCCACTGCAATGGAGGATTTGACCAGAGCCATTTATACATTGCCCTTTACCTTCAGGATGTTGGCCAATTTTGACAAATTGTTGAAGACCAATGATATTCAATGGGAAACCATAATCGACTTGCAATATTCAAGCCTGAGGCACCATTTCAACTTCCATGCCCGCAAATACAAGAACAATCCCTTTCAGCACAAGATAATTCACTATCACAACCCCACTGAAAATAATTTGCTGAACGACCAGGCAAAGAAATCCCTGGCCCGGGACATGAAAAAGTTCATGCGGAAATATGAAGGTTTTCAGGTTTTGATAGAAAGGCGTTTCAGGTATTTGGAAGGTACTTCGATCAGATATACCAAGGCCCAGGTTAAAAGACTTAATCGAGAAAGAAAGGAACTTGGCATCATTGTCGCCAGGTTGTCACTCAATCATACGGTTATCAGCAAGATCCAAGCCCATATGGAAGACCAGTATCATAAATTGATGGATGCTGAATCGGCCGTTCTTGAAGTTGTTGAGAAACACAAATTACGCCCCAACGATTTCAAAAAGTTTTGGAAGGGCAAGGAAATTGCCATCAATCCGCTTGATTCAGAAAAGGAAGAAATTCCCCGAAAGTGGCAGGCTTTATTGAACAGTGAAAAGGATTTATTTCAAGCCGCCCGTATCAAATATGCCGAGACCCACGAAGCCATTGGTTTGGAATTTGATGAATTCCGAGAAGTATACAACCAGATAGAAAAGGCCTCAAGGGAACTTGTTGAAAACAAGCAAAAACTGGGCATCAAGATGAAGCCTCTGGTTGACCGATTGGTCAAGGAAAGCAAACTGATCAATCCCAATACCTCCGAAATCATAACCCTGGCAAACAAGGCCCTTGTCGAAGCTCTTGATACTTGTGAATATGATCAGGAAACCTTTTCACAATATGCCGAAATCAAGATAAGGGAAGCCTTGGGATTGGTAGTTCTGAATGCCCAGTCAGATCTTAATGACAATCTCCTGTTCGACATTGATCTGGCTGGTTTGGAGGAATTCCAGGAACCAGATGATACCTTTCAGTATGAATTTGATTATCTGGAGGAAGTTCCCGGTACACAGGAAAGCAAATCAAGTGAAATTGTCACCATATCGTCTGCACCATCCCTCCCCATAGACCGAACCAATGACCCGGTCAGATTGTATTTCCGAGATATGGGTACGGTCGAGTTGCTTTCTCGTGAAGGTGAAATAGCCATTGCCAAGAGAATCGAGGCCGGCCGAAATGAATTGGTAGCGGCATTGGGAACCAGTCCCCTCACCTTCCGAGCTGTTGCCATTTGGTATGACGAGATCATTTCAGGTGAGGCTTCCTTGCGAGACGTAATTGATCTTGATGCTACCCATCAGGACATACAAAGACCCAAGGAACCGGATTTTGAGGAATTTACTGCTGATCATGTTCGCAGGGCCATTTTCAATCTGAGCAACAAGTTTGAAACTTACTCTCATCTCAATTCCCAACGCATAGTATCCCTGCTTGATCCCTTGAAAAAATTCGGCAAGTCCAAGATCAAGGAACTCAAGGTTTGTCAGGAGGAATTGAAGGATAGCTGTTCAAAGGTCAAAATGAATGACCCCCTGATTTCTGTCCTGGTCAACAAGATATGTGATATCCATAAGACATTTCAGAAAATTGACAAGGAAATCCTTACCATTTCCAAACAGGAAAAGATCGATTTGCAGGCATTTCGAGATATCATCTACTCGACTGCATACAACAAGGATTGGCTAGAATACCTAAATCCCAAACTTGGTTCGATTTGGGAAATTTTTCATGGTAAGCTGGAAGATAATTTTGATGAATTGAAACGACAACTGATCTCGACCGGTAACCTGACAGGTGCCTCCTATCTTGAATCATCTGAATTGTTGGAGCGGTATTTCAAGGCTGGTCATCTTTCATCCAGGATAGATTTTACCTCAATTGACAAGGGGATCCCCCAACTTAAAAAATGTCCCTTCATCTTCAAACCACTTATCCACGAGATGCAGAGGGTAATTGCCAAGGAAATCAAATATTCCGACATTCTGGATTCCGAAGAATCCTTCCGCTATCTTGCCCAAAATGGTTCAATCGAATTCACCGAGGAGAAGATCCATCATAAAAAGAAAGAAAGATTGATACGTGAAAGTTGTCATGTAATATTCGAAGAACTGATAACCCTGTACC
>WTGT01000136.1 GCA_011523445.1 Paracoccaceae bacterium | reverse complement strand
TTTCAGGAGGTGCCTCGATGGGCAGGAGAAAGGAATTTGTGATATTCCTGTTTGCTGCATCCCTTGTCCTACTCATTTCTGCGGTAGGAATTTGGCACTTTGAACATGAAGTCCAGCCCGAAGGGTTTTCTTCGATTATATCCTGTCTGTGGTGGGCGATAATTACCCTTGCTACCGTTGGATATGGAGACTTGTATCCGATTACTCCGGGAGGTAAGATATTCACGTCAATTATCGTGATGTCGGGCATGGGAGTTCTGGCAGTTCCTGCAGGCCTGGTTACCTCCGCCCTTTACAAGATTACCAAAAAATCAAAACACAAGAAGCGAATACCACACAAGGGGAGAACCATGTTGAAAGAGATCGCAAGATAAATAAATCGTAAATAGTCTGATATTTTTAAGTGATCTTGCTTATTTCCACTTTATCATATCTCTTTTTGGAAATAACAAGGTCAGAAATTTTAGTTTTTTGGTTTGAACCAAATTGAACGGGGAGAAATTGAATGTCTGCTTCGAAAAACTTCAACCAGCCCTTGGGAGCCAACGACATGCCAAGATTTGGCGGGGTAGCTTCAATGATGAGGCTTCCGGTCAGCACTGATCTAACCGATGTGGATGTCTGTTTTGTTGGTATTCCCATGGATATAGGAGCTTCCAACAGGGCTGGAACCCGACATGGTCCCAGACAAATCAGGACTGAAAGCTGTCTGATAAGGCCCTATAACATGGGAACAGGGGCAGCTCCCTTTGAATCTTTCCAGGTTGTTGATTATGGTGATCTCGCCATAAACACCTTCAACTTGAAGGCAACATGTGACATTATCACAGAAGGTGTGGATGAAATTTTGGGTTGTAACACCCAACCCCTGATTTTGGGGGGAGATCATACCCTGACCTATCCGGTGTTAAGGTCATTTGCCAAAAAATATGGTCCGGTTGCCCTAGTTCATGTTGATGCCCATGCGGACACTTCCGAGGCCATGTTCGGTGAAAAGGTGGCACATGGAACTCCCTTCAGGCGGGCTGTGGAAGAACAACTGATCATTCCCGAAAAAACATTCCAGATAGGGTTGCGTGGTTCCGGTTATTCACCAGACGATTACAACTGGGGGAGAGATAAGGGATTTGAGGTATATACCGCAGAAATGTGCTGGCACAAATCTCTCGCCCCGACCATGGATGATATTCGCCAGAAGATAGGTCAAACACCTGTTTATCTATCATTTGACATCGACAGCATGGACCCGGCATTCGCCCCAGGTACGGGAACTGTTGAGCTTGGCGGATTGACTACCATTCAAGGGTTGGAAGTCGTGAGAGGGTGTCTGGGAATGAATCTTGTTGGAGGTGATCTCGTTGAGGTGTCACCACCCTATGATACCACCGGAAATACAGCATTGATCGGAGCTCAACTCCTATTTGAAATGCTTTGTGTATTGCCGGGTATAAAAATGCAGTTGGGTTTCAATTAGATTTCACCATTGTAAAGTTCTGCTTGATAAGACGGAGATACCAAATGTTTGATTCAAATTTTTTGCGGGAAAACAATGCCAAATTCAATTGGCATCCGATGGGGCATCCAGCCGATGGTATAGAAAACCCTCCCCCGATATTTGTTGAATCCAGGGGTGTTAAAATCAAGGATATCGAGGGCAACGAGGTCATTGATGCTGTCGGAGGCCTTTGGAATGTAAATCTTGGATACTCAAACCAACCCGTCAAGGATGCAATTACCAATCAGCTCAATGCTCTTCCCTATTACTCAACCTTCAAAGGCAGTTCGAATGACAAGGTCATAGAGCTTTCCTACCTCCTCAAGGAGTTTTTCAAACCGGAAGGGATGGCCAGATCATTTTTTACTTCCGGTGGTTCGGATAGTGTTGAAACCGCCTTGCGACTGGCCAGACAATATCACAAAATCAGGGGTGAGGCCAATCGGACCAAATTCATCAGTGTCAAATTCGGTTATCATGGAACCCATTTTGGTGGTGCCAGCGTCAATGGAAACAGTCGTTTCAGGGAATCTTATGAACCCCTCCTTCCGGGATGTTTTCACATACCTTCTCCCCATACCTATCAAAACCCCTTCAACGAGAGCGATCCGGGAAAACTATCCACATTGTGTCTGGGTGCTCTGGAAGATGAAATCCTCTTTCAGGGAAAGGGTACAGTAGCAGCCTTTATCATGGAACCCATACAGGGTGCTGGCGGCTTGATTGTTCCACCCGACGGCTTTTACAAACAGGCAAGGGAAATTTGTGCCAGACATGGTGTTTTGTTCATTGCCGATGAAGTGATTACAGGTTTCGGTCGTACGGGTGAATGGTCGGGTTCTCGCCTATGGGATATCAAACCGGATATGATGACCCTCGCCAAGGCAATAACATCAGGTTATTTTCCATTTGGTGCGACAATGGTTTCAGAGGGGGTTGCCGAAGTATTTGAGGGAGCCGATCCTGAGGCGGGTGCAATCGGTCATGGTTATACATATACGGGACATCCTGTTGGTGCCGCGGCCGGTATTACCTGTCTGGAAGAAACAAAGCGGCTGAAACTCAAGGACAATGCCAGGGAAAGAGGGCAACAGCTCTATGATGGGTTGAGAGATTTGGCCCGGAAAATAGATATCATCGGTGATGTCAGGGGGGGCAAGGGATTGATGACCGGTATGGAACTCGTATCGGACAAATCAGCCAAAACACCACTTGATAATCAATCCATGGTTATGATCCACCAGAAAATTTATGAATCGGGAGTCAATGTAAGGATAGCAGGGCACAAAATCCTCATGTCTCCTCCCCTGATCATCTCCTCCGAAGAGGTGGATCATATGCTATATGCTTTTTCCGAAGGGTTGTCTGTTGTATAAGCGAATAATGTCATAATTGAATTGGGGTGTAATTCTTGCCACATTTTACAGTAGAACATTCAGCCAATGTCGAGGAGTGGGTCGACTTGGGTGAATTATGTGATACCATTCGCAGGGCAGCCATTGATACGGGTGTATTCCCCATGCCGGGTATAAGAGTCCGAACCATAAAATGTAACCACTATTCCATTGCGGATGGTGGTGATGAACATGGTTTCGTGGATATCAAGGCCCGGGTCAGGGAGGGTAGGCCCTTCAAGGTTCGGGAGCAAGCGGTCAATGATATCTACAGTGCGGTTGAGGAATTCCTGGAATCATGTTTGAAAAACCACTCCTTTTCCCTCTCGATGGAGATGCAACATATCAATGATGCCCTCAGTCCCAAGACTAGTTCCATCAGAGAACATCTGGCCCGAAAGAAAAATGGATAGCTTCGAAGTCAACCAGAAAAATCTCAAGCCCTTGCTGGAACGGTTTCAGAGCAAGGGAATACAAAATCTGATCAACGGCGTAAGTGTTCCATCCAGTTCAGGTGAAACCTTTGATAATTTCACTCCTGTTGACAACAGTTTCATTTGCACTGTCGCCAAGGGGAATGCAGCAGATATAGACAAAGCGGCCATTTCAGCGAAGGAGGCCTTTCCTGCCTGGCGTGATACCGATCCCAAGGCCAGAAAAAAGATTCTTCACAAGATTGCCGATTTGATTGTCTCCCGGGCTGAGGAAATAGCTCTTTGTGAAAGTTGGGATACGGGACAGGCCATAAGGTTCATGTCCAAGGCGGCACTGCGTGGGGCCGAGAATTTTCGCTATTATGCCGATATTGCTCCTCAGGCCAGAGACGGCAAGCATCTTCCCTCACCAACACTCATGAATATCACAACCCGGGTACCCATTGGCCCGGTTGGAATAATTACTCCCTGGAATACACCATTCATGTTGTCGACCTGGAAAATAGCACCTGCCTTGGCTGCCGGGTGTACGGTTGTTCACAAACCTGCCGAGTTTTCTCCCATGACAGCAAGCCTATTGCTGGAAATTGCTCACGAGGCAGGATTGCCCCCCGGGGTCTGGAATCTGGTCAATGGTTTAGGAGAAGAAGCTGGAGTTGCCTTGACCGAACATCCTGATATCAAGGCCATTGCCTTTGTTGGAGAAAGCAGGACCGGAAGTGCTATAATGCGACAGGGAGCAGATACACTGAAAAGGGTTCATTTTGAACTTGGCGGTAAAAATCCGGCCATCGTTTTTGATGATGCCGATCTGGATCGGGCCCTTGATGCCGTTGTTTTCATGATTTATTCGCTTAACGGTGAGCGTTGTACGTCCTCTTCCCGCCTTCTCGTACAATCATCAATTGCCGAGGAATTCACTTCGAAGTTGGCTGCCAGAGTGAGAAACATCAAGGTTGGCAATCCACTTGATCCCAAAACCGAGGTTGGCCCCCTCATTCACAAGATTCATCTGGACAAGGTTCTGTCTTATTTCCAGGTTGCCCGGGACGAAGGTGCAACCATTGAGGTTGGAGGTTCACGCCAGGGCCAGGAAGGATGTTATGTCCAACCAACCCTCTTGACAGATGCAACCGAAGATATGCGTATCTCGCGTGAGGAGATATTCGGTCCTGTACTCACGGTCATTCCATTCGGAACTGAGGAGGAAGCCATCTGGATAGCCAATGATGTCAGGTATGGCCTTACGGGATATGTCTGGACCAACAATCTCGCCCGTTCGCTGAGGGTCTCAAATGCATTGGAAGCAGGTATGATCTGGGTTAATTCCGAAAATGTACGTCATCTGCCCACACCTTTTGGAGGTATCAAGGATAGCGGGATTGGCAGGGATGGCGGAGATTGGTCCTTCGAGTTTTACATGGAACAGAAACATGTTGGCTTAGCGCTGGGCAACCACAGGATACCCAAATTGGGTATTTCGGGAAATCAGTAAATATGCCAAAATTTTCACCGGTACTTTATCCCCCCTTCAACATAATCCGGTTGAGTTATGTTGATTTGGAAGTTTCAGACCTTGAGGCTTCAGAAAAATTTTATTCAGACCTGTTGGGATTGGTGGTCACCGCCCGGAATGACAACCAGTTATTCCTTCGATGCATGGAGGAACGGGAACATCACTCCATAGTCCTTACCAAGGGATCAACACCACAATGCAGAGGTTTGGGGTTCAAGGTCTTTGATGAAGGGGATTTGACTGGGATTGAAAATTATTTCAGAGAACGGGGTCATGAAATTGCCTGGATTGAAAAACCCCATTTAGGGAAGGTTCTCAAAGTCAGGGACAATCTGGGGATGCCGCTTGAATTCTATTCCCAGATGGATCTTCTTCCGACCATCCATCAAAAATACAAGCTCTACAAGGGTGCAAAACCCCTGCGTATTGATCATGCGAACATGTTTTCGACAGACGTTGATTCATCGGCAGAATTTTACAACAATCTCGGTTTCAGGCTGACGGAGTATACTGAAGATGAAGAAACCGGCAGAATGTGGGCAGCCTGGTTA
>WTGT01000242.1 GCA_011523445.1 Paracoccaceae bacterium | reverse complement strand
AAAGGTCCCTATTCAGTCCGAGAACGTTACCTTGGCGTCCGTTACATTTCAAAATTATTTCCGTTTGTATTCCAAGCTTTCCGGAATGACTGGTACGGCTTTGACGGAGGCTGAAGAGTTTGGGGAAATCTATGGTCTCGGTGTGGTCGAAATACCAACCAATGAACCTGTGGCCAGAATTGATGAAGATGATCGTGTTTACCGTACTTCAAAGGAAAAACACCATGCCATACTCAAGGCCATCAAGGAGGCCCACGACAGGAAACAACCCATTTTGGTCGGAACCACATCAATCGACAAATCCGAAACCCTTTCAAAGATTCTAACCAAAAACCGATTGAAGCATAATGTGCTCAACGCACGTCATCATGAACAGGAAGCCAAGATTATTGCTGAAGCAGGAATTCCCGGAGCCATTACCATCGCCACCAACATGGCGGGTAGAGGTACGGACATACAGCTAGGTGGCAACGTTGAAATGAAGGTTTTGGAAAAACTTGAAGAGAATACCGAACAGGACCCCGCCGAGATCAGAGCCAAAATCGAGCAGGAAGTTGCCGAAGACAAGCAAATAGTAATCAAGGCGGGTGGATTGTTCGTACTAGCTACGGAACGCCATGAATCTCGGCGAATTGATAATCAGCTCAGGGGGCGTTCTGGAAGACAAGGTGATCCTGGCAATTCATCATTTTTCCTTTCCCTAGAAGATGATTTGATGCGAATATTCGGTTCGGAACGGCTGGATAAGGTCCTTAATACCATCGGGATGGAAGAAAACGAGGCTATCGTTCATCCATGGGTCAATAAATCCCTGGAAAAGGCCCAACGCAAGGTTGAAGGGAGAAACTTTGACATCAGAAAACAGCTTTTGAAATACGATGATGTCATGAATGATCAACGAAAGGCCATTTTTTCCCAGCGTATGGAAGTGCTCGAAAGTGAGGATGTTTCCGACATAATCGAAGAAATGCGGCTAGAGGTCGTTGATACCTTTGTTGATCAGTATATACCTCCCAAATCATACCCCGACCAATGGGAAATGAAAGAATTGAGGGAGGCTGTACACAAGAATACAGGAGTTGATCTTCCCATGGAATCATGGGCTGAGGAAGATGGTGTTGACGAAGAGACCGTACGGGAAAGAATATATGATGCCTCTACCGAGTATTATGAAAAAAGAAAGGCGGAATTTAGCCCGGAAATAATGGGTATCATGCAAAAACAGATACTTCTGCAGTCCATGGACCACCATTGGCGGGAACATTTGGTTGCCTTGGAACATCTACGTTCCGTAATCGGGTTCCGCGGCTATGCCCAAAAAGACCCATTGAATGAATTCAAACGGGAAGGTTTCGGGTTATTTCAATCCCTGCTTTCCAATATCAACAATTCTGTTACCCGCTTGGTTTCATTTACCAGGCCTGTTATTTCGGAACCAGGCAAACCTCGGGAAACAACTACCGGCAATGGCAAGACACCAGTCGCAAATTCAGCCCGACAACAGTCCGGATCAGGTATGGATTCCAAAAAGCCAAGTAATACGCCTTATCAGAAACCGGGAAGGAACAAACCCTGTCATTGCGGATCTGGGAAGAAATTCAAGCATTGTTGTGGACGGCCGGGACAACAGCTTTAAAACCCAAAAACTAACCCGTTTTCAGCAATCGATCCTGATAACTCAAATTTTTCTTGAGTACCTGGCTGCGCCAAAGCCATTCAGGTTGTCGTGCAGCAAGTAGATCATCTATTTCAATTTCATCAAATCCGCTTAATCTGGCCATCCTGTATTGATCGGCAATCAGATATCCCTGTGCCCTCAGGACCCCTTGATAGCCCAATTGCCTCAATCTTTTGGCCATGCTGAATCCTCGGCCATCGTTAAAATCCGGAAAGGGAATTCTGATCAATTCAAGCCAACAGAAAAAAGGCTGGAGTTCATCTGGATTTTCATCGTTGTTCAGGTCAAGTCTGACCGGATTTTCAACGCCCTTTCTCAAGGTATCCAGACTTATGAAATCTTCTTGCCTCAAACGGTCTTGGTCAAAGCCATAATCTCGAACAATTTTACTCAATGTTCTACCCTCTCTTTGTGTTTGGTCTTCAAATGAGGATACAGTGCCTCCTTGAAGGGGTCCATACCCAGCCGGTTATAACAATTATAAAAGGTTTCCTCGGGTGATTCCCTTAGTTTCAGGTAGGATTTCAACAATCGTTCGAGGGCAGGAATGAGCTCTTCGGAAGAAAAACCTGGACCAACCCTTGTCCCGATATGTGCATCCTCGGTGGCATTGCCACCAAGGGTAATCTGATAATTCTCCACTCCTGCCTTATCCAGACCAAGAATGCCTATGTGTCCTACATGATGATGACCACAGGCATTGATACAACCTGAAATCTTGATTTTCAGCGGGCCAATTTCCTGTTCCAATTGCAAATGGTCAAATCGCTTGGCAATATCCTGGGCGATGGGAATCGAGCGGGCCGTAGCCAAGGCACAATAGTCCATACCCGGGCAGGCGATAATATCCGACAGCAGGCCAAGGTTGGGAGTAGCCAGCCCGGCTTTACTCAATTCATCGTAAATTTCTGGAATGTGGGCCTTGGGAACATGCGGGAGTACAATGTTCTGCTCATGACTCACCCGCAGTTCATCATGTGCATATTTTTCCCCAAGATTGGCCATGACCCTCATCTGGTCAGCAGTCGCATCACCTGGCGTTCCACCTACAGGCTTCAATGAAACGGTAACTATTCCGTACTCGGGAACCTTGTGTCGGGCAACATTGTTCTTTACCCACTCCCTGAATTCAGGGTCATGGGCAATCCGTGATACATAGTCATCAACCGACAATCTGTCGTATTCAGGAGGTGAAAAATCCCGTTCAATGGTTTGGAGCAAGTCAGGATTGACTCCCGGAAACTCTGACTTGCGAGATACAAATTCCTTTTCGATTTGTGTTTTCAATTCCTCAATACCTGTTTCATGGACAAGGATCTTGATACGGGCTTTGTATTTGTTGTCTCTTCTACCACTAAGATTGTAAACCCTTAATATTGCCTCAACATAAGGCAACAGGTCCTCCTTGGGGAGAAATTCCCTCACAACCTTTCCTATCATGGGGGTCCTGCCCAGACCACCTCCGATCAATACTTCGTATCCTTTTCTTCCCTCGGCATCCCTTATGGTTCTGAGGCCAATGTCATGAGCACGGGTAACAGCCCTGTCATTTGGTGAACCGGTGACGGCAATCTTGAACTTTCTTGGCAGATATTGGAACTCCGGATGATCCGTTGACCATTGCCTCAACAGTTCCGCTGTCATGCGGGCGTCTTCAATTTCATCACGGGCAGCACCGGCAAAATGGTCTGCAGTCACGTTCCTTATACAGTTGCCGGACGTTTGTATGGCATGCATCGAGACATCAGCTAGGGCATCCAAGATATCTGGTACATCCTTGAGCTTGGGCCAGTTGAATTGAATATTCTGGCGAGTGGTGAAATGGCCGTAGCCTTTGTCCCATTTTTCAGCGATCATGGCCAGTTGTCGCATCTGTTTGCTGTTCAAGGTTCCATAGGGTATGGCAACCCTGAGCATATACGCATGAAGTTGCAGGTAAAGTCCGTTTTTCAGTCTTAGGGGTTTGAATTCCTCTTCGGTCAAGGTTCCGGACAGCCGTCTCTCAACCTGATCCCTGAATTCCTCTACCCGTGTACGGACAAAGTCATGATCAAATTCATTGTAATTATACATCTAGGCTCCAGCTTGTTTTCCATGAAAATAATTGGATGGTCCGAGGGTTCTGAATTGTTCCCGGAAATGAACAGGTTCAGGCCGACCTTCCGAATCAAGTTTGGCATCGGCGAGATACGCTCCTACGTGAATATTTCTTTGCTTGTCGGCTTCGGCAAGTTTGGCATCAGCCGTCTCTGGATCATGGAAAACAGCAGCCTCGGCAATGTTTCTAACCCATTTTCCGTTTTCGGAAAAATAAATCACGTCGCCTTCAAGCAAGTGGTTGGAGGTAATAACCTTGGGTAAGTATTTCCTGGCCATCAGTTTTCCCTCAATGCCATACCGGATTCTACTGAGGCAAGCTCTCCAATTAGGTTGTTGGAATTCTGTTTCCTCAATCCTTCGTTGTTTTTTGGTTGTCTGGGGTGAATTGAACTTAAATTGACACCGTTTTTCCATCTTGATCGGTCATCAAGGAATACCGAAAGCAGATCCCCGGACCTTTCCCTCGTACTTTTTGTCTTGATTGGCGAAACACCTGGTACGAATTCGAATTTTATACCCAAATCCTCTATTTCAGTCATTTCTGAACCAAGCGATTCCCACATCTGGAAGGAATTGGAACCTAACTGCAGTATCGTTTCACCATGAGAAAATTCCTGGCAAATTGATGCAATTATCTGTTGTCGAGATTGACCATTAAGCTCTGTTCTCTGGTCTAGGTCAACGAGTATTGCTTCCCGTCGTGCCAACTCAAGTATAAATTTGGAAATTTGGCTGTCATAAAAAACCACATCGGCATTTTCAATCAGTCTTCGGGCCTTGACCGTAAGTAAATCGGGGCTAGTGGTACTGGATTCCACAAAATAATAAACACTTTGCTCTTCCTGGACAGGATCATAGTTTTCGAGAGTTTCTTCCAGATTTTCGAGAAGTTCTCCCTCTGGTATTTCCAGAATCTTTTTGGTCAGTATCCTTTCAAAGTACGAGGACCAGAAAGACCTGATTTGAAGGCTTGATAGTTTTGAAGCCACCCTTTCCCTGAATGTTGTACTGATTTTTGCTACCCTGCCAATTGATTCCGGAAGCAAATCTTCAACCCTTGCCTTTATCTTGCGTGCCAATACAGGCGCTGTTCCTTCCGTACCGATGGCTACGGTTATTGGATCCCTGTCAACAATGGCTGGGGTTATGAATTGACTGAGTTGGAGGTTGTCAACGATATTGACCAAAACACCCTTTGCTTCACCCAAAGCCAATACTTTCCGATCCTCTTTGGGATTGTTGTTGGCACCGTAAAGGAGTACACATCCCTGCAAATCATCTGACTTTATCTCCCGATCATGGAAACTAAGCTTGCCCCGGTTGTGCCAGTTGATAACATCTGGAGCCGGCTTCTTGCCGAATACCTCAATCCGGGCATCGGTTTTCAACAGCAATCTTATTTTTGGAACCGCTGTTTCGCCTGCACCGGAGATTGCTACCTTTTTTTCAGCCAAATCTAAAAACAAGGGAAAATACTTCATTTGCTCACTTCCTAGAGAACAGAAAAGGTTTAGGGTGAGTGAATTAGGAAATTATTTTATTATTTTCAAGAAATATAAACATCTGAAAAACAATGTTCTATAATCATGACAATTTAGAAAAAATGTTTTGGAGTTTAC
>WTGT01000161.1 GCA_011523445.1 Paracoccaceae bacterium | reverse complement strand
CAAAAGGTTTTTCCGAATAGACATGCTTACCGGCATTCAATGCCTTCCGGGTTATTTCAGCATGGGCAGTGGGTATAGTGAGGTTAAGGATACAATCTATGGTTTTGTCCTCAATTACCTCATTGACCTGGCATGCCCTTGGAATGCCATGTTGAGCGGCTTTGGCCCGGCTCTCGTCAATGTCAAGGCTGGAACAGGACACAACTTCAAGTCCGGGTACTCCAGCCAGAGTTTGCAGGTATATGTCACTTATTCGGCCGCATCCAATCAGACCGACCCTAAAATCCAATGCAGTATTATTTGACAATATTCTCCCCCTCATACAAAGGAAGGTATTTTGGAGGCATCGGTCCCTTGTTGCGACCGCCCTGTTCCATTTGTTCCCAAGCATGTGCAAGGATACCTATCGAGCGTGACAAGCAAAACAAGCCCCGAGACAAGGGTGGTGGAAAGCCGAGTTCACAAAAGATCACAGCCGTAGCACCATCAATGTTCATGGCAAGGGGGCGACCGATACGGCGGTGGAGTTCAGATTGTATGGCTTCGGCAATGTCAGCGAACTTTCCCGAGACTGTACCCTCCAATGCAGCCTCTCGAACAATTGACATAAGTCTGGGCGCACGTGGGTCTATAGGTTTGTGAAATCGATGGCCGAACCCCGGTATTATCTTTCCGTTTTCCGTCTGCCAATCATCCAGGCCCTTGACAACGGCTTCCTCCAATGGGAGTCCATTATTTATTGACATCTCAATACCGTAATAAAGTTCTGCACATGATTCTCCCGCACCACCATGGACATCCCCCAACATGTTGACTGCTGTCGCCATCACATTATTGATCCCAACACCACAAGTTGCTGCCATACGTGCTGCAGCAATGCTAGGGGCCTGCGGACCATGGTCCACACCTGCAACAAGCGCCGCTTCCAACAATTCAGCCTCTTTGATTTCAGGCAGGGAACCCCGTAACATCATCCAAATCATTTGGGATAAACTTACCTTGCCTATAAGGCTTTCGATCGTATGACCTTGAAGGGCTATGTGTCCGGGCTTCATGTCGATAATTGAGGTGCGCCACCAATACCGAAGTTCTTTTTCAGAAATTGTTTGATTTGTCATGAAGTAGATACAATTCTTAATAATATCAGATGTGCTTGGAGTATTTCATGGGCATCGAGTGACATGATTGCAAATAGCAACCCTTTCGTCCAGCCTTGGAAAGAGTGTAATCAATTTGCATGGAAGAGTTGACATAATTTAAACTCAATGTGCTGTTGAGAGGTTTCACCATTACTTTTTCTGATCAGTGAATGGAATTGGTTGGCTTTTTCTGATGTATCTTTTGCGCGGCCAGCCTTACTGAAGCATTGCGGGCACCATAACCGGAATATCCCCCGCTTCGCTGAACGATCTCGAAGAAAAAGCCTTGGAATATTGGACAGCTGTAAATCTGGAAATACTCCCCTTCACCTTGTCGATCATAAAGAATGTTGCCGATCTTCAATCTATCTACCAAATCCTTTTCCAGACCAAAATGTGCCTGGACATGATCATAGTAATTTGATGAGATTTCAAGCCGTCTGAATCCACAATCGCTAAGCCGTTTTGAAGTCTCGAAAATATCATCCGTAAGGAAGGCGATATGTTGGACGCCAGCAGCATAGCGCTCATGAAGAAACGAAGCTGCAAAGGTATGCTGGCCTTCAACACCGTTTAGATTGAGTCGAACTTCTCCCTCCGGGCTTTCAATGGCTTGGCTGTGAACAACTCCCGAGGGGTCGGCAACGTCAAAGATTGGAGATTTGCTAGCCTCGAAGGTTGAAATATAATATAGCAACCAACTCTGCATTTCTTCATACCGCATGGTTTGGGACACATGGTCAACTCGGCGTATACCGGCTGGTTGGATGGCGCTGATATTTGCTACCGAATTGAATTCAATATCCCATACCCGGTGGAGGTTTGAATTCTCGTCGATAAAATGCACCACATTTCCACCCACCCCTCTGATGGCTGGTATATCCAACTCCCCGCTTCCAACAGGTTGCGAAAATCGTGGTGTTCCCAACCCACCAGCGCGATTTATAGTTTGCGATGCATTATCAACTCGAAGACCGATATCACACACAGTTGGGCCGTGGGCTTCGAATGCCTTATGTGCATACCCCTTGCTTTCAGTGTTGACAATGATGTTTACTGAACCCTGCCGCCAAAGTTCCACCGATTTTGTAATATGATGTCGTTCCAGCCTGAAACATGAGGAAGATAACAGATCGGTTAGTTCAGAGGCACAATCCTTATCTACTGCGAATTCGATAAACTCGAAACCCGAGGTATGGACACGAGGGGGAAGATCTGGAATTTCGAAATTCAGATCAGGATTATTCCTTGATACATCGTCAAGCAGGTTGACCAGTGCACGATAACCGTCACGTGCCAATGTACTGTTACCCGGACGTGGGCTGTTTTCATTGAACATGGCAATCGACCATGCACCCTTATACCCATTATGAGCAATTACCTTGACAAATCCTGCCAGGTTTAAATTACCCTGTCCTGGGAGCAAGACATTCGCATGATCATTTCTGCTGGTAATTGATCCAATCCTGGTAGTATCTGACAATTGAACGTGAAATATTCTGGCAGATGGAAGATGATTTAGCTGTGCCGGCTTGATGCCATCAACAAGTAATAGATTGCTGTTCAGCAACAACCCCAGATTCGGATTGTCAACCTCATTGATTAGGTCCAGTGCCTGATCATTCGATTTTATTTGCCCTGCCCATGGAACTGCCATGTAGGCCAGTCGGATACCTCGTTTGTTTGCTCTTTCTGCAGCCTCAGCCAAATCATGGACAATATTGCAATCATCATCGGGTACAGCACTGGAAGCCTCAATCGACAACATCGTGATATCAAGTTCCTCCATAAGGTCAAACTTGTGTTCCAATTGGTCGAAAGCCAGGGTTTTTCTTTTACCAGTCCACCCCTCCAGGTCATGAAAGGACTTTAACAGGAGGATTTTCAAATTCAGGTCATCTACCAGTTTTCGTAGTTCAACTGATGTAGTGTGGAACCCCGTGAAATCAGGTTCATGAAGTTCCACACCGGAGAAACCAGCACTGGCTATTTCAATTAATTTGTCTCCTAGAATCCCGGGTATGGAAGCGGTTGAAATCGAAAGCATCTCAACCCTGATAGCCGAAAACCCTTGGTAGCCACAATACCACGTCTGGAACAAGTATCATAAAGAGAAGTGCAAGGACCAGTACTGCAAGAAACGCCCAGATTTCCTTGATAATCTCCCGCAATGGTATGTCTGTTACAGCGTTGATTACGAACAATAGTATACCGTAAGGAGGGGTAATCAAGCCAATCATGGAGTTTACTACCACAAGAATGCCAAAATGAACCAGATCGATACCCAATGCATTGCATGTTGGAATGAAAAGCGGAACAATGACCAGGATTATCGTGGTTGCATCAAGTAGACAGCCCAAAAACAATATAAGGAGATTCACTGCGATCAGAAAAATGATCGGGTGGATATGGGATTCTTCCAATACCGAAGAAATGGCCTGGGGAATCTGCTCCTGGATGACGATGAAATTTAGTATGAAAGCACCACCAATAACTACCCCTACTGACGCCGAAGATCGAGCACTATCCACGAAAACCTGATAAAGCCTTTTGGCTGACAACGCCCGATAGAACAAGGCTGCCAGAAACAGGGCGTAAAATGCGGCAACTGCTGCAGCTTCAGTTGGTGTGGTGACTCCACCATAAATTCCATAAAGCAAAATGGCAGGCATGAGCAGTGCTGGAAATGCATTCGCCGTTTTACTTGGTAATTCTCGTAGTGGAATCGGTTCCTCAAGTGCAAACTTTCGTTTTCTTGCAATGTAGTAGTTCATTGCCATCAAAACGATTCCCATGATCAGGCCAGGTAGAATTCCAGCTAGAAACAGGGAACCAATTGATGCTTTGGATACCAAGGCATATAGTACAATCGGAATCGAGGGTGGAATAATCGGACCTATTGTCGCTGATGCTGCTGTTATCGCAGCTGCATAACCTCGGCTGTAACGGCCATCCTTGGTCATCATACCGATAATTATCTTGCCAATTCCTGCGGCATCAGCTACCGCGGAACCAGACATACCGGAAAATATAAGGGAAGCAACGACATTTACATGTCCCAAGCCTCCCCTGAACCTTCCAACTGCAGCAACACAAAAACTAAGCAACCGATCAGTTATGGTTCCTGCATTCATGATGTTGGCAGCAACGATGAACAGTGGTACCGCCAATAGAATAGTACTCTTGTAAAATCCTTGCAGAATCTTTTCACCAGCAAGAGCAACATCTAATCCGGCAAAGCCTAAATATGCTACTGAACCCAAAAGGATGGAATATCCTATTGGTGTACCTATTCCTGCAAGAGCGAATATGGTTACGAGGCAAATAAGGAGTTCAAAACTCATGATTTGGATCCTTCTTCGTCAGCGTTTTCACTAGCCTCAAGTACAACCTCAAGCTCAGTCTTGGGAGGTCCATATTTGGTTATTGTTATCAATTGCCATGCATAACGTATGCTTACTGCAATCATGAATACTGAATAGATCACAAAGACATCTCGCATTGGTATCTTGTTACCAGTGAAAGGATTGCGTACTGTTGCAGTCTTTCGAATCTTCATCCAGTCGATGTAATCCCACGTCGGCATAAAAGCATAAAGCATGCCTACAATAATGGCGATTGCTGCAATCATGGACATAATCTGGCGAACTCTACGTGGTGCCGCCAAGTACAGAATATCAAAACGAACTTGATCCTGTTCCCTTACTATGAAGGCACAACTGAAAAAGATCACCCAAACCCATAAGATTCCGATAAATTCCAGCGTCCAACCTGCAGGTGTAAAGAAATATCGCAGAACAATTTGCAACATGAATATGAGAAAGATTGCCGCCAACATTCCGGCGGCAATCGCTTCAGTTAAGTTATTGAACCATTTCGTTAGTTTTTTCAAAGTGGTTCTCCGTTTTGTTTAGTTATCCCCCAGGGTCAATTACCAAGGGAGTTGATTGCTTCCAGAACACCTTCTGGCCAGGACTCTGCAAATTCCGAGCCAACATATTGTGCCTGAACATGGCTTCGGAATGCTTCAAGGTCAGGTTCGTACACCTCCATTCCTTGCTCTTCAAGGAATGAAACCAGATCTGATTCAAGTTGCAACTGCTTCTGACGACCACTCTCAGCAGCTGCATCTGCTGCCTCTTGCATGGTGGCTTGTTGCTCAGGAGTCAGATTGTCCCAGAATTCCTTGGAAATGGCAATATAGTTCAAGTCAACCAGATGTGATGTCAGAATAATCTGATTGGTAACTTCGTAAAACTTTGCATCCACAACTGTTGGTAAGGGATTATCCTGGCCATCAACTGCACCTGTTGATAGTGCGGTATAGACTTCAGAAAAGGCCATTGGTGTCGGGGCTGCACCTAGAGCGCTTCCAAGGAACTGCCAAGCATCCGTACCAGGCATGCGCAGATTTACTCCTTCCAGATCAGCTGGAGTCATTACGGTTAATTCTTCCTTGCTTTGACGAAGGTTAACCTGTCTTCGCCCCAGATACATGACCGACAGCAACTTGACACCCAATTCATTTTCAGTCGTTGCCTTGAAAGAATCCATCAGTGGATCATTGAACACTGCCACCTGATGCGCTGCATCCTGATGCACATAGCCTGTGGCAAAGATGGAAAACTCAGGAAAAAACTGAGCCAATTCCTGAGCAGATGCAATTGACATTTCAAGGTTTCCCCTGGAAATTGCATCAAGTTCAGTACCCTGCGCAAAGATGGTGCCGTTGTAACTTGGTTTGTAATCAATAAAATCAGCCACCATTGGAGCAAATACTTCCTGCATTGCAACAGATCGCTGATCGGTTTCTGACCCTGAAGTAGCCATTCGTAATTCAATCTTGTCAGACCAACCGCTAGTAGCGGTTATAGATAAAGCACCGGCAGCAACCACCATGGTTAGCATCGCCTTGCGTATGAAATTATTTTGCATAATAATTCTCCCTCGAAAAATGAGTATTTCAAATCTCTATATCATATAAAAATTATAATGCAAGATATTTTTTAAAATGTATGAAATATTTATTAAAGTAAGATTTATTCCCTTAATTTATATTAGATATCATCAATCGATACGACTTTACCGTTGATGCAAGCTATCTGTATTGCCTCGATAACTTGCAATGCCCTTAAACCCTCTTGTCCTGAAACCAGCGGTGAGGATATTCCCCTAATTACATCAGCAAAATGTGATATTTGGTTTACCAAAGGATCTGATGCTTCACGTGTCAGAGTTGTTGCTGAGATAGGTGTCCACCAGTCTCTAAGCCCATCTTTATGGGTCCAGAGCCGTAATTCCGGCAATGATAGCGAACCGTGTGATCCCCCTATGAGAATACTGCTTTCACCTGTTGGGGGATAAATAGGATACTCTCGAGAAGTCAATTCCCAACTCCAGGGTGCGACAATACTGTCGGAAACGGTAATTGTTCCAATTGCACCATTTCTAAATTTCAATACAGCAGCAGCGACATCTTCATTTTCATATCCCCGTACTGAAGGAGTGGATTGACCTTGTACGGTCTCAATTTCACCGCAAAGATAACGAATCAGGTCGACATCATGAACCAGATTGACCGAGATTGGTCCGGCTCCATTTCTTTTACGCCAAGGTGCATCCTCAAAATAATTGTCCGGTTTGTAGAACCATGTGTTTACATGGACGGCACGTATGGTTCCAATTTCCTCTGCAACAATTACTTCCTTTGCTTTGCTGATTAGTGGATTATACCTCCGATGATGTCCTACCAATAAATTTACACCTGCTTCTTCAGCTGTCATGACCAGTTTGATAGAATCGCGGTAATTGGTTCCCAAAGGTTTTTCAACCAATACTGGGCAACCATGCTTAATACATTCCAACCCCTGTTTAATATGTAACTTGGTCGGAGTTGCCAGTATCACACCATCCGGGGATAATTCGGCAAACAAATCTTCCAATGTATCTATGCATGGCAGATTGTGCTTGTTTGCATATTTTCGACCGGCTTCTTCAGGGTCAACTACGGCACAAAGAGAAATCCCCGGTAATCGATTGATTGCTTCAGCATGGCGTTTGCCTACCAACCCTATGCCCGCAATTGCGATTCGTAAATTTTTTGACAAGTCATTATTCCTAATACTTTATGTATGTCGGTTTCAAATTACTGGATAAGCCAGTTAATGAATGCAGCATACTATCAACTATCCTAAATATCAGATTTATTAAAAAATAACAGATAATATCAGATATTACATACATCAATTGTGTTGATAGTTAAATGTGTGATCAAAATTTCCAGATCTCTTTTCAACGATCCTTAGATAAATTCATTTCAGGTTTGTTGATCAAATCCCGTCTCATATAATTTCCTAGATATTACCTGAAAACCCAAGTAGAACTGTGTCTTCACGCAGTGATTACTGAAGATTTATAAATTATCTGTCAGTGAAATTTAATAAATGGCCGTAATAATGCTCTTGGGCTTTGCTATTTTGATTAGCCAAAATTATCAGGTTCAGAATCCAGTTGATATCAGAGGTCTACCAATTCTTGCATCCTGAATTGCCGAAACCAAATGTGCCATTCTGTTACTATTGCTTGGATGGGTTTGCAAAAAACTGACAGTATAAATGCCCAGATTGGCTTGTCGGGCGCTTTCTCGTGTAGCACGTACAAGAAAATCTTGCATTGCCTCAGGCCTGTAACCGGCATGAAGCAAAATATATACTGCTGCTCTGTCAGCCTCAAGTTCCATCTCCGGACTGTAGGCTGTTGCTCCAATCCCGGCACCCAAATCTGCCCAGTATTGTTGACTTTGGGGAGATGCACTATCAGAAACCAAGGCCAAGGCAATAGTTTGTCCAATCAATGCGTTCATATATTTCTTATCCACATGTACAAACATAACATGGGCAAACTCGTGGGCCAGTACAGCAGCAACTTCATCATCAGAACCCGAGATGTTTATCAAGCCACCAAATAAATGAATATCACTGTTTTCATCCGCTGCTGCATTGATTTGTGGATTATTTTGATGGATATAAATTGTGGAGCTCTGTACCAGGTCACAATGATATTGTGGTCGTTGGAGGTCCAGACAAACCCTGTAGCTTGCTGCCCTGATTCTCGGAGCTATTCTATTCACAGTAGCATGCATACGAAATGGATGTATGTTCCGAGCAGGTGACAGGTAAGTTTCATGCAGTATTCTATTGGCTTCTACATGTTGCTCCTGACTGGGTTCATTAATTTCAATGGACTCCATACAACCAGAAATTGTTGCCGCCATGATTACGAATAAAAGGATGGAAAATAATTTCTTCATTGTTGTCGATGAATTACATTTATGCTGGATTTAGATTTATTATTTTCATATTTCAGATTTACAACCAGAATTCTCCAATAGCCCCCTTTATGATAGGAGTTTGGTCATTTCCTAATCGATTAAAAGAGGTTTGCCAGAACGGTTTGGTAAATTTAGGAATTCAGTCTAATGGCTTTCCTTTTCAACCGTTCGTTCATTTGCTTATCCGCCTCAGCCGTTCCATCATGAAAGGTCCCAAACCACTTGTCAAAAGGGAAAATTCCATCTGAATAATTCACTTCAAAATATTTGTGATGGAGATAATGCGCGAAACAATGTGTATCAATTGCACCCTTTCCTTCTATTACGATCTTGTCAAAACCAGTATGATCAGGCCCCGGAGACAAACCTGCATGGAACAGCTGATTTATGACATGAATGGGATGGGATGGGATTATCCAGTGTATAAAGATACTCGAAAAGTAAATCAGGTGTTCAACCGGATGCATTGACAATCCCGACCATGGACCAGGATTTGAATTGGCATGATGAACCTTGTGGACTGTTCGGTACAAGGGAGGCCAGTGAATAAGTCGATGTATGCAATAGAAATGAAACTCCCTAATCATGGGAATCAATAACAACATAACAATAAAAAGGACCGGGTTGTCACTGAAGTTCAGATGAGGGATATAACCGTTGGCCATCATCCAGAAGGTCAGAATTTCATACCCCGACCAGATCGGCAATCCGCTGGCAAAGCACCAGGTTAAATTATCCTTTATTTGACTTCTGAACAAAAAGGCTGATCCATCTGTCTCCAGCCAGGAAGGATTGTATTTGAATTCCTTGCCCTGACGTTTTTTCACATACAGATGAAGGTGAAAAGCACCAAACCAGATGGCCATCAATCCGGCATTTCTCAAAATGATCTGAAGCATCCAACTTGGTTCAAAGTTTTTCATGGTCTCCAATGGTGGAAGAAATACCCACCACACAAACAAACTGAGCAGAAAATAGATGATGTTCCAGGGATAGAGATATCCAGGGAATCCAAAGATCCACTTTATCAATTTGACTGGCTTAATGGGCCAAACGAAAAGGGGTGCGTACTCTATTTTTTCAAATGGTTTCCAATGCCCCCGTCGATCCCTTTGACCGTAGTTCTCTTCTGAAATTTCAGTATTTTTCATTTTTGAAATTTATCCAATATGTATTTGATTAGAAATTTTAGACTGTCAAAATTGCCAATTCAATTTAATTTGCCTATTAAGATATTATTGATAACAGAAAAAATCTATCTGGATACAAGCCGGATATGGTTTGGCATTTATTTGGAGTTCATTTGCCCTTGAATTCAAGAGAAGAAAACAATCCTAACCCGTTGGGAAATCTTACCAGAAGAAAGGTCTTGGGTAATTCCCATGTGGATTTAGCAAACAAATTGACGACTGACTTCGATGCACCCTTTCAGGAGTTGATTACTAGTGCGGCATGGGAAAAAGTCTGGTCTCGTCCTCATCTGACCCTTCGTGAAAGGTCTATGATAACACTTGCCCTGTTGGCTGCCATGGGCCATGAGGAAGAATTTGCCATGCATTTGAAAGCTACCGCAAATACTGGCGCAACCAAGGAAGATATTTCTGAAGTACTACTGCATGTCGCTATATATGCAGGTGTTCCAGTTGCGAATTCGGTAATTAAAGTCGCCAAAAATACTTATGAAGAAATGGAAGGAGGGAGTTGAAATTGACCAATAAACCACCTTCTGCAGGGGGATTTTTTCCAAGAAATTTTCAGATCCACCCCCCAGCCTATACCCCTGATTACAAAAGCAGCATAGCACGATCACCCAAATTGGCATTGGTTTCGATAGGAAATGGAATTTCTGAAATAGCTGGACCGGTTTTCGGCCATGAAGAGCTTGGATCAACAGATAATGATTTGATACAGAACTATTCAGCAAAGGGTCAATCGCCTATTGGTGAACGTATAATTGTTTATGGCAGGTTGATGGACGAGAGGGGAAAAGGAATAGAGGGGGCATTGATTGAAATTTGGCAAGCCAACTCGGCTGGACGATATCGACATACCAAAGATAAGTATATCGGACCCCTGGACCCCAATTTTGGCGGTTGTGGTCGAACAATAACCGGGGAAGATGGTCAATATGAATTCCGAACCATTAAACCTGGTCCCTATCCCTGGCCCAATGGGATAAATGATTGGCGCCCTTCACATATACATTTTTCCTTGTTTGGACCGGGATTTTCCCAAAGACTAATTACCCAGATGTACTTTGAGGGTGATCCACTGATAAAGATATGTCCCATTGTAAATACGATACCGGACAAGGAAGCAATTGAGCTGTTGATTGCCCGTTTGGATATGGCTAATACGATACCCATGGATACCTTGGCCTATGAATTCAATCTTGTACTCAGAGGTAGTAGGTCCACAATGTTCGAAAACCGTCCTGAAGGAAATTAAATGGCCCTGTCTCCTAAAATCTATCAGGAATTACCATCCCAAACTGCAGGACCTTATGTTCATATCGGATGTACTCCGCAAATGGCTGGTCTGGAGACCATTTATGGTGATGGTCATTTGGGATCAAAAATGGTCAATGATAAAACCCTTGGTATCAGGATTTCCATAAGTGGTAAAATATTCGACGGTACAGGTACACCCATCAAGGATGGCATTATTGAATTATGGCAAGCTGATGCTCAGGGTTTGTTCAATAGTCCGGCTGAAAATCGCGGTAAATCTGATCTGAATTTTAAAGGCTGGGGGCGGCAACCAACAGATATACTCACAGGTGAGTTTCATTTTGATACCATCAAACCAGGTAGAATCCCATATTTATCCTCCAATAAATTGCAGGCTCCCTTTATTAGCATTTGGATTGCAGCTCGGGGTATAAATCTGGGTTTGCATACCAGAATGTACTTTCCGGAAGAGGTTGAAGCCAATACAGAAGATCCAGTTCTCAATCGTCTTGAACATCAAAATAGAGTACATACCCTTATAGCCAAACCTCTGGAGGATGGCATGTATCAATTTGATATTGTCTTGCAGGGTGAAAACGAAACAGTATTTTTTGACATTTAACCCCTTTCCAGACACATGGCCAAATTCCAACCCTTGTCAACAGCGATCAAAGAAAACCTGTTTTCCGGATCATTTGTGGTATTTGAAGGTTTTACCCATTTAATTCCCTATGCCGCAGCTCACGAAACAATTAGGAGTGGTATAACTGATCTCACACTTGCTCGCATGACACCCGATGTAATTTATGATCAGATGATCGGGATGGGCATGGTCAGGAAATTGATTTTTTCCTATGCCGGAAACCCCGGTGTGGGTTTGTTGAGGCGATTGAGGGATGCTATCGAAAATGATTGGCCAAGACCCCTGGCCATAGAAGAGCATTCTCATGCAGCAATGGCCAATTCCTATGAAGCAGGAGCCTCGAATTTACCTCTGGCAATTTTGAGGGGATACCAGGGAGCGGGTCTCAAGGGAATAAATGCAAACATCAAATCCATTGAATGCCCATTTACGGGTGAAACATTGGCTGCGGTCCCTGCCCTGCGACCAGATGTGGCCGTAATTCATGCCCAAAAGGCGGATAGCAAAGGCAATGTTCTGGTTGAAGGAATAATCGGAGTCCAAAAGCAGGCCGCATTAAGTGCAAAAAAAGCAATTGTAACCGTTGAGGAAATTGTACCTGAATTGAATACCCATTCCAATGCCTGCATTATCCCCTCTTGGGCGATAACTTCAATTTCGGTTGTTCCGGGTGGTGCCCATCCCTCCTATGCACAAGGTTACTATGAAAGGGACAATTCTTCCTATCTGGAGTGGGACAAGATTTCCAGTGACAGAAATGCCTTCAGGGAGTGGATGCAGAAAAATGTCCTTGAACAGGGACCGGAGGTATTCAATGAGCGGGTGGAACATCTGAGAGATTGACATGAATTATTCCTCTTATGAAATCATGGTTGTTTCAGCTGCCAGGTTCCTGAAAAATGACGACGTTTGTTTCGTGGGTATCGGTGCTCCCTCGGCTGCATGTAATCTGGCCAAATTGACAAATGCCCCTGATATCACACTGATCTATGAATCTGGTACAATTGGTACCGCCCCTGATGTATTGCCCTTATCCATAGGCGATGGTGAACTTTGCAGTACGGCACTAACCACCGTATCTGGGGTTGAAATGTTCAATTACTGGCTTCAGGGTGGACGGATTACAGTCGGTTTTCTGGGGGCAGCCCAACTCGATCGTTTTGGCAACATCAACACCACGGTTATTGGAAATTATGAGAAGCCCAAGGTCAGATTGCCAGGTGGTGGTGGTGCTCCTGAGATTGCTTCACATTCGAAACAGGTTTATATCATAATGAAGCAATCCCCCAGGAGTTTTGTCAACAAAATCGATTTCTTTACCTCTTATGGTTTTGGGAATGGCTTCAATGAAAGATCAGACAAGGGTATTCAAACCAAGGGACCGCAATTGCTCGTTACCGATATGGCCATTTGGAAGCCTGACCCAACAACCAAGGAATTTGAGGTTGTGTCCTTGAATCCTGGTGTAACCAGGGAAGCCATGCAGGAAAGTGTTGGCTGGCCAATCAGGTATTCAGAGACGCTTGATGAAAATACTCCTCCGACCAAGCTGGAACTTGAAGTCCTCAGAGACCTGCAGGAAAGGACTAGAATTGCACATTCCAAAACGGGAAATTCAGGTCAATGACTGAGGTATTCATTTGTTCGTACAATCGAACACCAATCGGCAGGTTTGGTGGTTCATTATCTTCAATCCGACCTGACGATCTTTGTGCACTGACGCTTAAACAGGTTTTGAACCAAAACCCGGATCTGGATCACGGCCGGATAGATGAAGTCATAATCGGATGTGCAAATCAGGCAGGAGAAGATAATCGAAATGTAGCCAGAATGGGACTTTTGCTGGCAGGATATCCTCATACGGTTCCTGGTACGACAGTCAACCGGCTATGTGGTTCCGGGATGGATGCTATTCTTATTGGGGCAAGACAAATCAGAGCCAATGAAGCCGATCTGGTCGTAGCCGGGGGCACCGAAAGCATGTCCCGAGCACCATTCGTTTTACCCAAATCTTCACAAGCCTTTGGGAGAAATGCCGAGATCTATGATACAACCCTAGGATGGCGCTTAGTCAATCCTGTGATGAAGGAACTGTACGGAACCGATTCAATGCCAGAAACAGCTGAAAATGTTGCTGAGGATTTCAATATTTCCAGAGAGGATCAGGATAAATTTGCTCTTTGGTCCCAGCAAAAAGCTTCAAAATCTGGTGAAAAGGATTATCTCAAGGATGAAATCATCCCTGTGTCCGTACCCCAAAGAAAAGGTGATCCACTGGTCATATCTTCTGACGAACATCCAAGGCAAACTTCCCTTGAGAAGTTATCATCCCTTCCGACTCCATTTCGATCAAGCGGTACAGTAACAGCAGGTAACTCTTCCGGTGTAAATGATGGTGCGGCAGCACTTTTGCTTGCTTCAGAAAGGGCAATTGATGAATTCAAGTTAAATCCAATAGCCCGGATAGTTGGAGGTAGTACTATTGGGGTAGAACCCAGAATAATGGGTATAGGACCTGCTTACGCCATCAATAGGCTTTGCCGGAAATTTAAACTGGATCTTGAAAAATGTGATGTTATTGAGATCAATGAAGCGTTTGCCAGTCAAAGTTTGGCTACCACACGATACCTGAACCTTGAAGATGATGATCCCAGAATCAACCCCAATGGCGGGGCCATTGCTTATGGTCATCCCCTAGGTATGTCCGGAGCAAGAATTACGGGAATTGCTGCCCTGGAAATGTTTCATCAAAGGAAAAAGAATGCCATCGCAGCAATGTGTGTAGGTGTTGGACAGGGTATCGCCATAGCCCTGAAGGCGGCTTAGGATGGTTCATAATCCTTACAACAAGGGATTGTTAACGACACTTCTGGGTGAGCCTGAAGCTGAAGCCCTTTTTTCAACCGACAGGATGCTTGACAATTTCAACAAATTCGAAATGGCCTTGACCAGGGCCTTGTATCAAACAGGTAAAATCACCAAGCCTAGCCATGACAAAATTCTATCATCGATCTCGAATTTTGTACCTGATATCAAGGACTTGATCAAAACAACCCAAGTGGATGGCATACCTGTCCCCGGATATGTTCGCCAACTCAAGAAGGAGATTGGTACGCCCTATTCATCAGATTTTCATTTAGGTACAACCAGTCAGGACTTGATGGATACCTCACTTGTAATGATTTTGCCTGAATTAAGCAGGGTTTTTCATCGAAGTCTAGAACAAATTGTAGGTTCTCTGCAAAGTCTGGAAAAAAAATTTAGCTCTGTACCACTTCAAGGGTATACGCGCATGCAGCCCGCCAAAATGATTACAGTTGGTGACCGAATTACTTCCTGGCGAGAACCATTGGTAAAGTTGAAGTCCACTCTCACGATTGTGGATAAAAATTGTCAAATTCTCCAATTGGCAGGACCAGTTGGTAATAGGGACGAATGGGGTGGAAAGGCCGCAGAAATCGTAATGCTAGTAGGGAAAGAACTCGGTTTGGAAACAACCGAACATGGTTGGCAGACTGATCGTACTGGATATTGCACCTATACGGATTGGTGTGGCAATCTGGTGGGTATTTTGGCCAAGATTGGCAAGGACTTAACCTTGATGGCTCAAATGGAACAGATTGAATTCACAGGGGGTGGAACGTCTTCAGCAATGCCACACAAGTCGAATCCGATCGAACCTGAACTATTGATAACCTTTGGTCATTATGTCCCCTTGTTGACGGCAGGAATGCACCAGTCCCTGATGCATGAACAGGAAAGATCAGGTTCCATGTGGACTCTGGAATGGATTGTCATTCCCCAAATCTGTGCACTGACTTCAAAAAGCCTGAAAGTCACTGAAGGATTTCTAAGATCCATTACCCGACTGGGTTAATTTTCAAGTAGCCACTCGGGAATAATCCTACTTGAACTTTGGTGGAGCCGGGGGGAATTGAACCCCCGACCTTGTCATTGCGAACGACACGCTCTCCCGACTGAGCTACGACCCCATAAATTCAATTCAAAGACTTTTGCTAGAAATTCCTTGTGCAAATCAGGTTTCTGTCTCCGAATACATTATCGACTCTGTTGACTGGCGACCAGTACCGATCCGGCCGGAATGCTCCTATTGGCAAACAGCCCTCTTCCCTGGTATAAGGTCTATCCCAATCACCAACCAAATCATCTAAGGTATGGGGAGCATTTGTCAATGGATTGTTCCCACTATCAATTGTCCCATCCCTTACAGCCTGGATTTCATCCGCTATAGCCAACATGGCGTTGATAAAACGGTCCAATTCGGCCTTTGGTTCCGACTCAGTCGGTTCGACCATTAATGTCCCAGCCACAGGGAAACTCATGGTTGGTGGGTGGAAGCCATTATCAATCAGCCGCTTCGCAATATCATCAATGACCAGATCGGTACCCTCGATGGAAACCCTGGTATCGACAATACATTCATGGGCAACCAAACCCTCATTGCCGGAATAGCAAATATCGTATTTCTCACGAAGTCTTTTGGTTACGTAATTGGCATTCAATATGGCAAGCTTTGTAGCTAGGGCCAAACCCTTACCGGCCATCAATTTGATATACGCCCAAGAAATTACCAATACCAGGGCTGAACCAAATTCCGTTGAACTGACTGCTCCGGAATCGTCCCCGTTCAAGGGATCTCCGGGGAGGAAGGGGATCAAATGTGATTTCACTCCTATCGGCCCGACCCCGGGACCACCTCCCCCATGAGGTATGCAGAAGGTTTTGTGCAGGTTCAAGTGGGAAACATCTGCACCAATATCGCCAGGTCTGAGGATTCCAACCATGGCATTGAAATTTGCCCCATCAAGATAAACCTGTCCCCCAACCTCATGAATCAACCGACAAACCTCCGTGATGGAGCCTTCGAATACACCATGGGTAGAAGGATATGTAATCATTGCCGCCGAAATACTGTCAGCATTTTCCCTGATCAAGGATTGCATATGGTCAACATCAATGGTTCCATCCGTATTGGTGTCTATTTCAATGACTTTCAGACCAGCCAGTACAGCCGAAGCCGCATTGGTTCCATGAGCCGACTTGGGAATGAGGACAATATCCCTTTGACCCTCGCCAATGCTTTGGTGATAACCCTTGATTGCCATCAAACCGGCGAACTCACCTTGGGCCCCGGAGTTGGGTTGGACCGAAAACCCGTCAAAACCGGTAATCAGACAGAGTTTTTGACAAAGATCGTCTATTAGATTCCTGTATCCTCCTACCTGCTCTTCTGGAGCATAAGGATGTATATTGGTAAATTGCGGCTGTGTGATTGGAGCCATTTCCGTAGTTGCATTCAATTTCATGGTACAGGAACCTAGAGGAATCATGGTTCTGTCCAAGGCCAGGTCACGATCTGCCAATTGCCGGATATATCTCGTCATTGCAGCTTCGGAACGATTCATGTTGAATACCTGGTTTTGCATGAATTCCGAAGTTCGGGCAAATTCAGCCGGTATGGCATTAAGGCTTGTCGGGTCCAATTTTTGTATTTCTGCCGGATTGACTTCTATGCCGAATGATGAGCAAACCCTTTGCAAGACCTCTGCAGTGGTTGTTTCATCAAGTGAAATCCCAATGGTGTTTTCATCGATTTTTCTGAAATTGATCCCTTTGGTTAAACCTTGAAGCATGATTGATGAAGAATCTCCAACCTGAACCGACAAGGTATCAAAAAATGCCTCATGATTTACCTTGTAGCCATTACTTTCAAGTTTTTGCCCAAGCCAAACAGTACGTCCATGAATCCCATGGGCAATGGCCTTCAAACCAATTGGCCCATGAAGAACACCATACAAACTTGCAACAACGGCAGGAAGTACCTGTGCGGTACATATATTGGATGTGGCCTTTTGCCTCCTGATGTGCTGCTCCCTGGTCTGGAGAGCTAGCCTCAAGGCGGTATTACCACGAGAATCCTTTGATACCCCCACAATCCGTCCAGGCAATTGCCGGACATATTTCATGGTTGTTGAAATGAAAGCAGCATGTGGGCCCCCAAATCCTAGGGGCATTCCAAACCGTTGGGTCGATCCGATACAAATATCAGCCCCAAAGGCTGCTGGTTCCTTCAAGAGTGTCAGGGCCATGAGGTCTGTTGCAAAAATTGCAATGGCCTTGGATTTCTTCAATTCCTCTACCAAGCCTGAATAATCAGACAGGTTACCGAAGGTACTGGGATATTGGAAAATGGCACCAAACACTTCGCTGGGTTTCAAATCCACGAATGGACATCCTTCGATTATTTCAATTCCCAAGGGTTTGGCCCTGGTTTTGATGACCTCCTTGGTTTGGGGATGGCACCAGGAACCAATAAAAAACTTGTTGCTTTTGGAGCGGGAAATTCTGTAAGCCATTGCCATGGCTTCAGCTCCTGCACTTGCTTCATCAAGCAAGGATGCGTTGGCACAGCCAAGACCTGTCAAATCACTTACAATTGTTTGATAATTCAAAAGAACTTCCAAGCGACCCTGACTGATCTCGGGTTGATACGGCGTATATGCAGTATACCAAGCCGGGTTTTCCAAAATGTTCCTTACAAGTACGGGTGGAGTAATCGTACCATAGAAACCCATCCCGATCAGCGAAGTAAAGGTTTGATTTTCACTGATAAGTTTTTGAAGCACTTCCGGGAGCTCGGCTTCCGTTAATGGATTCCCCAATTCCCGGAGAGGGTCATCTCCCAGATGAAGTTCCCTTAATCTTTTTGGCAATACCGCTTCAATCAAGTGGTCAAGGCTTTTATAGCCGACCACTTCGAGCATCTCGTCTATTTCCTTTGCCGAAGGTCCAACATGTCTGAGTTTGGCAAAGTCATATGGGTCATAGGTTTGTTCAGATTTCATGAAATCAATTCCTGATATTCTTTTTCCGACATCAGGTTATCATATTCACCCGGATCAGCCGCCTCGATTTTGAAAAACCAACCCTTTTCAATTGGATCCTCGTTGACCAAAGCTGGATTATCTACCAACTCTTCGTTGATTTCGACAATCGTACCGGCCATGGGAGCAATGATTTCAGATGCCGCCTTGACACTCTCTATAACAGCAACATCATCCCCGGTTGAAAAATCGTCACCTTCTTCCGGGAGGTCCACATAAACCACATCACCCAATTCTTCAGACGCATACTCGGTTATACCGATGGTGAATATATCCCCCTCCTTACGAACCCATTCGTGATCCTCGGTGTATTTCATCTTTTCCTCCTTAACTAACGCTTAAACCTGTTACCCACAAAATTTCTCAAATGAATATCAATGGGAATTCTCGATTTTCTACCCTCACAGTATAGAGCGGAATTTTTCCTTACTTCATCAGTATTGACATAACCCATTGCAACAGGACCCTGGATTGTTGCACCATATCCACCTGAAGTTACCCGCCCTACTTCCTGACCATCAGTTTCGTGATTATAAAGTATGTTTCCTGCCCTTATCGGTAACCGACCACTAGGTTTCAGGCCAACCAGCATTCTTTCAACACCATCCCTGAGTTGGGTCTTGAGATAATCATAGCCCGGAAAACCTCCCTCCTTGTCATTCCCTGGTCGTCTTGCCTTGGAAACAGACCACCATAAACCAGCCTCGATTACCGAAGTGGATTTGTCGATATCATTTCCGTGAAGGCATAATCCGGCTTCAAGCCTTAATGTATCCCGGGCTGCCAAGCCGATAAATTGGACATCCTCCATCGACGAAAGCTTTTCCGAAAAATCGACGGCCGTTTCCCCGGGAATGGATATTTCGTAACCATCCTCACCAGTATAGCCGGATCTTGAAATCGACAAATTGCCGAACTCCGACTCCATTTCCATTACATCAAGGAATCTCATTTCATAAACTTCAGGCAGGATTCGGGAGGTAATCTCTGCTGCTTTGGGACCCTGTATTGCCAAAAGTGCCCTATCCTTCAATTCAACTATTTCACATTTTGATCCGATATTGGAATGGAGATAGTCCAGATCTTCCTGCTTGTTGGCAGCATTGACGATGAGGAAAATATAATCCTTCTTCTTGGTAACCATTACATCATCAATAATACCCCCATTCTCTGCAGTCAGAAGGGCATATTTTTGTCTTTCAAATCCAAGATTCTCCAAGTCTATGGGCAGAAGGGTTTCAAGGTATTTCACAATATCATTTATGGATTCTCCGCCTTTTGGATAAATGGCAATCTGTCCCATGTGGCTGACGTCAAACACCCCTGCCTTGGTACGGGTATGAATATGTTCCTTGATCGTTCCCATAGGGTATTGGACAGGCATCTCAAACCCGGCAAAGGGAACCATCTTGGCACCCTGGAGTTTGTGGAATTCATTTAGGGGAGTTCTATTCAGATCCATAAACCATGCTTGTCAAATTTTATCTTCTTATTTTTAAATGATACTTGGAAAATAATAATTTTTGAAAAGGTAAAATAATCCACAAATATCTACAAAAAACAATGGCTTGTACCCTTGCCAACCAGTGGATTTTTTTGGATTAAATATACCAAAGGTGCTACCGGGCAAAGTTCTTGATGTATGTTTTCAATTTAACAAATTATTGAAGAATACCCCATTTATGCACAAACGCATGGAAGCCCACTAACAAAACTTGGTTACCTTTGAATTTTGGTTATGGGAGGTACTCTTAACAAAGCCAATACCGATTGCATTTCTGGTCCGCTGGACTTACCGGTGATAGCCAATCTAAGGGGTAAGAACAATCTTCCACCTTTTCTGTCGGTTTTTGATTTAAGGTCTTCAACCCAATTCTTCCAGGTATTCAAGTCAAAAGGAAATTCCGGCAGCAAGGAAATGGCTAGTTCAACAAATTCCCTATCTTCCGGTTTGATTATCGGATCAATTTCCTGATTCAGGACCTTCCACCACTCATTGATTTCAGTGATGGTTTTGATATTTCCCTTGACTGCATCCCAAAACCTTTTACCTTCCGATTTGGGAATTCCCAATTCAATCACCCTCCCCTCAATTCTATCATAAGGTACGTTTCTGTAGTAGTCTGAGGTTAACCCAACTAGCTGTTGCTCATCAAATTTCGTTGGATTTCCACTGAAGCTTTCCAATGAAAAAGCAGCAAGAATTTCTTCCAGATTCAGTTTCAGATTAACTGGAATGGATGAACCTAGAAAGGCAAGTTGAGAAAGAATGGCTTCTGGTTCAATACCATTTTCCCTCAACTCCCTGATTGAAAGATCACCCAGCCTTTTGGCAAGAGGCTCTCCCTTTTTTCCCACCAACAGTGAATGGTGAAAAAATTCAGGATGGGTAAAACCCAAGGCTGCCATTATTTCTATTTGGGTTGCCGTATTAGTAAGGTGGTCATCACCCCTAACGACATGTGTTATCCCAAAATCCAAATCATCTACAACGGAAGCAAATGTATATAGGAAAAGCCCATCTGCCCTGATCAGTACAGGATCTGAAACGTTTGTGGTATTAATGGTAACTTCACCTTGTATACCATCCTTCCAGAACACTTCTTTTTGGGCCAGTTTAAACCGCCAGTACTCCTGTGCTTTTTGACGCTTGACTTTTTTTTCTTCTTCACTCAACTCTAGGGACTCCCTGTCATATACGGGTGGTTTTCCCAGTTTGAGTTGAAGTTTCCGTTTCAAGTCCAATTCTTCAGGACTTTCAAAACATTCATAAAAATAACCGGATTGGATTAGAACCGAAGCTTTTTCCCTGTATCTGTCCAATCTGTTGGACTGTCGTTCCACCTGATCCCATTCAAGTCCCAGCCACTCCAAATCCTGGTATATTGCATCTACGAACTCTTGCTTGGAGCGAGTTTGGTCAGTATCATCCAGCCTTAGGATAAACTTGCCATTATCCCTCCTTGCCAACAAAAAGTTAAACAGGGCTGTACGGATATTGCCAATATGGAGTATCCCAGTTGGAGATGGTGCAAATCTTGTGGTGGTCATTGAATTCCAAAATTCCGAATTTTTCTCTACAGTTTAACACCCTCTATGTGAGATCAATTGTCAGAAAAGTTAAGACCCCCTGACTTAATCCTCACAATTACACTTGATCTGTTGAATCTCTCCATTGATTTACGATGGGATATCGACGATCCAACCATAATGCCCTACCTGTCAACCTTACACCGGGAGCTGATTGAAACCTCTTGTACTCAGACCTGTATATAAGCTGTTCAACCCTGCGAACCAGTTCCAAATCAAACCCCTTGCTTACAACCTCGGAAACTGACTGATCCCTGTCTATCAACATTTCGAGTATCTGATCCAGGACTTCATAGGGAGGTAAACTATCCGTATCCTTTTGATTTTCCCTGAGTTCGGCTGTGGGTGGTTTGGAAATGATTTGCGGTGGTATGACCTTTCCCACAGATCCCTTCATCCAATTCCTGTAATTCTCATTTCTCCACTGACAAAGTTTATTTACCTTGGTTTTGTACAAATCCTTGATGGGATTATATCCCCCGGCCATATCGCCATATATTGTTGAATAACCTACCGCTACCTCTGATTTGTTCCCGGTGGTCAACAAAATTTCTCCAAACTTGTTTGAAAGGGCCATCAGGAGCAAACCGCGAATCCGCGACTGGATGTTTTCTTCAGTCAGGTCCCGAGGTCGACCAGCAAAAATTGGTTCCAGAGAATTCAACACCTGCCCCATGATTGGCTCAATCTGGATTTCCTCAATCTTGCAATTCAAATTTCCTATAAGTTCAAGCGCATCCGAATTGGATTCGGAGGAAGTAAATGGGGAAGGAAGCATCACACAGCGTGTATTCTCCGCCCCGATAGCATCAACAGCAAGGGTAGCAACCAAAGCACTGTCAATTCCCCCGGACAGACCAAGCACCACCTTTGAGAAACCGCTTTTTTGAATATAGTTTCGAACACCTTCAACGATTGCCCTATAATCCTGCTCGTCCTCATCTGGGTTTAGGGCTAATTCACCTGTCCGTGCCTCCCAGCCCTCATGTGTTTTTTGGAATTCAACAATTTCAACCATTTCATCAAAAAGAGGTAATTGACTTGCCAACCGGCCTCCTCTGTTTAGAGTAAATGAACCTCCGTCAAAAACCTGGTCATCCTGACCGCCAACCATATTAATATAAACCAAGGGGAGTCCTGTTTCGATAACTCTGGCAACCATCCTGTTAAATCGTTTGTCCAGTTTATTCCTCTCATATGGCGAACCATTGGGTACGATCAGTATCTCTGCACCCGATTCCTCTAAGGTCTCGCAAACATCCTCATACCAGGCATCTTCACAGATTGGTGTGCCCACCCGAACATCACCAATACGGTAAGGACCACTGATTGGCCCGGATGTAAACTGTCTGATTTCGTCAAATACTTCGGTATTTGGCAAGTGGTGTTTTTGAATCGTTGCCTGAATTTCCCCTTTTGAAAGCACAAAAAAGCAATTGTAAACTTTCTCATCAATCATCCATGGACAACCCACACC
>WTGT01000291.1 GCA_011523445.1 Paracoccaceae bacterium | reverse complement strand
GTCTATGAGGAACGCAAAAACCGCGTACACCCCTTTGTCGTACCTCGATTGATGAACAATGCTGCAGCAAGCAATGTTTCCATGGTCTATAACCTGCAAGGTCCTACCTTCTCGGTGGCAACGGCCTGTGCTTCCTCCAATCATGCCATTGGAGTAGCCTATCAATTGATCAAGAGTGGGGCGGCCAAGTGCATGATTGCAGGTGGCAGCGAGTGCATGATTTGTTTTGGAGGAATCAAGGTATGGGAATCCTTGAGGGTAATGTCACCTGAAAAATGCCGGCCTTTTTCAAAAAACCGCAATGGCATGGTTCTGGGAGAAGGTGCTGCACTTTTTATCCTTGAAGATTGGGACCATGCAAAAGCAAGAGGTGCACATATCATTGCCGAGATTGCGGGTTTCTCCATGACCTCAGATGCTAAGGATATAGTCGCTCCAACCCTTCATGGACCTGTCAGGGCAATCAAGGGTGCCCTGGATGATGCCCAAATCAATCCCGATGATATTCAATATATCAATGCCCATGGTACGGGGACAATCATCAACGATCGGGTCGAAACGGCAGTTATCAGGGAAGTATTCGGAGCGCATGCCGACAAGGTAATGGTATCATCAACCAAATCCATGCATGGTCATCTCATCGGAAGTACTGGTGCAGTCGAATTGCTAGCCTGCACCATGGCATTGGGAGAAGGTGTCATTGCACCCACCATCAGCTATGAGGAATTTGACCCTGAATGCAATCTGGATATTGTTCCCAATACGGCACGTGATGGCAAAATAGGGACAACTGTTTCCAATGCCTTTGCCTTCGGCGGGTTGAATGCCGTATTGGTATTGAAATCAACAACCTGAATCGGCCATCATAAAATGGCCAAATTTTGGTAATGACATACAAATTAGCAATGTTTTTCTATTCTTGTTAACTAAGCCATCAGTTTCTTATCAATTATTTTATTAGTTTGGTTAGCTTGCAATTGAGCATTGACACCTGCGAGCCCCGGTCGGACCAAGTGGGATTGAGCAGGTATTTGGTACGATTTTAGGTCTCAGCTACCGTAAACCTGATCATACGGCAACTGATCGCCAATGTGGCATCTGGCGATACACAGTAATTCAGCGAATTATATCGCTTTGTTGATGAGCCTAGCCACTGGCCTGTAGAAGTCGGCGTCCTTCCAATAGGCGTTATGTGACATTGGGTTCCATGAGGTAAACAAGCCACCCGCATTGATCGGAATATCCTTCAATTCTTTCTTAGCTTCCAACTCCTTGTATCCGGGGCCGATGTCGCGAAGCGGATAGCCGAGGATGTCGTCTTTGTCATAGTAGTTTCGCCACCATGTTTTCAAGTAATATTTCCGGTATTTCGGGACCGCGAGCGCTGTACCTGGTCGCCTGATTGGCATGACATCAGCGGGATCATAAGCGAAGGTGAACAGTGGAATGTTACAGCCGAATGTAACAAACGCCATCGTTGTTCTCGCGTTACGAAAGTCGGTTAAAGGCATCAACGGTTTCTTTTGCATATCATAGAGATAGTTTGACATGATGTGACCACCCAAGGAGTGCGCAAGGATGATTAGGCGCGCATCCTTATCGACATCTGGGTCTATGTTGAAATCATCCAGAGCCCTCTCGATCCGTCCATGAATTCTCTGGTAGGTGTCTGCTTTGGGGTCTGTTGAGATCAGGCGATAGGTCGCGGCATCCGAAATGTTCCGTGCCAGAAAGCCACGCATCTGATCGCCGCGTGTTCGTCTCCTGATCAGATGGAGGTAGCGACCCTGCCGATTCTGCAAGATGTCCGCCCAGAATCCCTCATGCCACGCAACGTGATTCTTGAATTTCTTTTTACCAATTTCAGCGGCGACCAGATTAGCGAGAGACTTTGAGAATGTGAGTGTTGAAGTGTTGGTGGGCGTTTTGACACCTTGGCTACCCACCCCGTGTACTGCAAGCACCGCAACGGATTTTCCCATGATCCTGTCCTCCTGTCACTAACTTCTTAAATATACATACCAATATTAGTGATTTAAAAGGGGATTCTTATGGGGCTAAATTGCAATAAGTTTTTTTATGATACCGTATCTCCAAGAGAAACACGTATAGTTTATACCACTTGGTCGATTATTGATATGGTCACCAACTCACAGAAAATTTTTCTTACCATCTACATTCAAAGTAATGGGTTTTCTCGACCCCTGTTAAATTATCAGTACATTTCAGATTAATTTGTTCATTGAACAGTTATCAATTCGGGATTTTGCAGAATTTCAAAGGATTTTGTAAACCCGTCCAGTGAAATACGATACCCCAGTGGCTGGTCTGAATTAAATGCAAACAGGGTCATTATCAGTAGAGTGCCGTTTTTCATTTCTTCAACCTCTGAATTGAAGAAGGCCATACGGGCTACACAACCGGACTGCAAACAATAGTTAATTCGATAATTCCTTTGAGGACGGATATCGTCTACCTGCAGGTAAATACCCTGTTCAAGATTGGTACCCAATGGAGTAACCAATTGTGCATTGGCACTGATCAACGGATTTTGATTATCAGCAGCAAAAATTTCAATTATTGCCGCCTGGGTTTCGCCAGTTTCATCAAAGATTGGTTGAATCATGCTGCAAACTGTTTCCTTGCTTTCGCGATCAGTAATACAATTTACTACCCAGTCACCAACTTCGGAGTATTCCGGAACTACAGATCCGGTTGAAAAACCCCCACTGCTTTGGACAGCTTGTTCTGCTTCATTGGCATCATCACTTTCGGATTGGGAATAGGCAGGTGCCAAGACCACACCATTCAGAAGGACAGTGAAAAGCGCAAACGAAAAAGCTTTCTTAAATAATTTCATTTTTTCATCCCTAGAGAATTGAATTTCTTGATCAATTTGGTGTTGGGGGTACGGACCCTCTGATAGGTGATAGGTTTCAATTAGTTTGGAATCATATACAAATTCCAATATGACAAGTCCAGATATTACCCATAGAAAATAGAATGAGAATACCTGCAGCCTTTTTACGAACTATCGGTTTCTGCAATTTTCTGGATACGAATTTTGGTAACCCTGTTCCTGATTCTGTCAACAATTTCAAATTTGTAGCCAAATATGGCAAAATTCTCACCCTTGACAGGGATGTATTTTATCTCGTTTATGACCAAACCAGCAAGAGTAACTGCCTGGTCATCCGGAAGATCCAGATTCAACATCTTGTTGAACTCCCTTACCGGCAAGGCCCCATCAACCAAATATACCCCCTGTGATACCTCCTTGAATGGTTCTGATTGTTCCTGATCATATTCATCCTCAATCTCCCCCACGATTTCCTCGATGATATCTTCAAGAGTCACCAAACCCTGAAGAGCACCATATTCATCTACAACCAAGGCAAAATGGGTTCTCTTTTCCAAAAATTCCTGCATCAAAATTCCCAGGGGAGTCGTCTCAATGACAAAATATGGTTCCTTCAGATTTGTATACCAGTGCTCGCCCGGGGGAGTTGAAGTTGCAATTTTTTCGTTTTGCCCCCAGTAATTACGATAAAGATCCTTGACATGAGCTATCTTGATTATGTTCTCGGTTTCATCCTTATACACGGGCAGACGGGAGTGAGGTGTTGTCATGCATTGGGCCAATATTTCCTCTATTGGATCATCGGCATTCAGCATGTCGATCTCGGAACGATGCCGCATTACATCCTCCACCGATAGGCTTGAAATATCAAGTGCCCCCAGTACCCTTCGTTGATCCTCCTTGTCAAACATGCCTGTCGGTATTTCAAGCTCAATTCGACCCTTGATTTCGTCTTGTACATCCTCCAGGCTTTCGGACCTGGGTTTCAAAAGCCCGAGTAGACGAAGAAAGGTTGTAACAAGGGCCTTGATAACAACGACGATGGGAGTGAAAATGAAAATAAACGGTAATATGAATCGTGAAGCTTTTTGCGAGGCTTCTTCCGGTCGGGCAATGGCATAGGTTTTTGGCAAGACTTCAGCAAAAATCAAAACTACCATTGTCATGACTATGGTTGTTATCAAGACACCTGAATCACCAAAAAGCAAGGTAAACAGATTCGTTGCGAGGGCCGTAGCAAGAATATTGACCAGATTGTTCCCTACCAGAACACTACTGATTAGAGTTTCCCGATCATCAGTAATTTTCAAGGCTCTTTGAGCCCCCTTGTTTCCCTTTTCTGCCTGTGTCTTGAGTTTGCCCCTTGAAGCTGAAGTCAAGGCAGTTTCCGAACCCGAAAACAATGCTGAAAATATAATCAGTACAATGATGGCTCCTGCATTTAGCCAGATAAATGCCTGAAGGTCGAAGTTGGTACCAGCAAGCACCTCAAGATGTGTCATATGAATTTTGAAACCTTGTTTGAATATTGTGGATTTAGTTTGGACTTTGTTTGACTTCTGCGGTTTTTGGATTTTTAGAAAGAGGGTGTTTGGTCAGCACGGTATTTTTCAGATTTTCATCAACAACATGGGTATAGATTTCGGTAGTTCCAATCCCTTCATGCCCAAGCAACTCCTGAATTACCTTGAGATCTGCACCATGAGTCAGCAGATGTGTGGCAAAGGTATGTCTCAAGGTATGGGGTGAAACTTTTTCTGGAGGTATTCCTGCTGATCGGGCCAAATCCTTCATAAGGTTAAATACACTAACTCTTGATAGGTGGCTATTACCCTTTGGTGAAGGAAAAAGAAAAGGGGAATTTGGAATTTTCCTTTTTTGTTTTTCAATTTCCTTGCGATTTCTTTCTTCAAGCCAATCTTGCAGTGCCATTTTTGCCTGCCGGGAAAGGGGAACAATCCTTTCCTTTGAACCCTTGCCCTTTATTAAAAAGAAGTCTGGTTTACCATTCACAATACTCACCGGCAATTCCACCAGTTCAGTAACCCTCATCCCAGAGGCATACAGAAGTTCGACAATGCACAGATTTCTGGCCCGTTCATAGTCATTGCGACCATGGGATTTCGAGGCCTGTAATATTTTATTTACTTCGCCCTCAGTAAGATTTTTGGGTAGCAATTTATGTTTTTTGGGGCTTTTCAACTTTTGTCCGGGAATGTCCTTTGTAATCCCCTCATCATGTAAAAAGATATAGAATTGCCTGATGGCTGATAATTTACGTGCCTGGGTTGATTTGGATACCAAGCCTTTCGTAAGACCGTTCAGATATTTGGTTATATCATCGGTATCTGCAGTTTCAAGTTCCTTTTTCCTTTTCTGCAAGTATTTGGCAAAAGCTGCAAGATCCCTTGTATAGGCCAAAGCAGTATTCCTTGAAATCGACCGTTCGGCAATCAGCATTTCAATGAAATTGCTGATCTGCAATTCATCGATTGAGTTTTTCATTTTCAATAACCAAAATTTGTATTGATATCTCCCTGGCAATTTGCTCAAGCCCAAGGGCAGTCAATCCAACGAGTGCTCTCCTGATTTCATTTGGGCTGGTTTGATTGACATCC